>NZ_CP196665.1:0-135116 GCF_051789135.1 Acinetobacter sp. PC34
GTTCCAGCACTGTACCTGTTGCAGCAGCACAGCATGTCATGCCCTACGAGAGTTTGCAGCATCCCTTATCGGTATATGACCAGTTGCTGGGATTTTCCTGATGAATCTGCAATACGACCGTATAGAGCAACTTTGCCAAAAGCTTAATCTGCCTGCCATCGCATCACAATGGTCACATCATGCACAACAAACATTAGGTCAGGATGGAAGTTATGCCGACTTTGTTGAAGCGATCTTGACGCATGAATATGCTGCCAGGCAACAGCGTAGCCAGCAGGTACTGATGAAACTCTCAGGCCTGCCTCAAGTCAAAACCCTGGAAGACTATGATTTTAATTATGCCCTAGGGGCCCCTAAATCACAGGTGATTGAACTGTTCAATCTGAGCTTTATTGCTAGAGCAGAAAATGTGGTGTTTCTCGGGGCTAGCGGAGTAGGAAAAACGCATTTATCTATGGCATTAGGCTATAAGGCCATCATGAACAACATTAAGATCAAGTTCATTACCGCAGCGGATTTAATGCTGCAACTGAGTACAGCCTATCAGCAAGGTAAATTGAAAACCTATATGCAACGTGCGGTACTGGGACCAAAGTTACTGATTATCGATGAAATTGGTTATTTACCGTTTGGACGTGAAGAAGCGAATCTGTTCTTTAACGTGATTGCCAAGCGTTATGAAAAAGGCAGTACGATATTGACGAGTAACTTACCCTTTAGCCAATGGTCTAAGTCATTTGCGGATGATGTTACGTTGACCGCTGCGATGTTAGATCGGCTATTACATCACTGTCATGTGGTACAGATATCGGGTGAGAGTTATCGTCTAAAAGATAAAAAGAGAGTAGGAATTCAACCACAAATTGAGTCTTAATAAATCATCAAAGGGGTCAATTTTACTTTGCTGTTTTTAAGGTAAAAGGGGTCAGTTTTAAATTGCCGTTGACAACCTGAACTTTCTTTCCAAATTCGTTTGATTTGCTCAGCATGATGCTCATCATGTAGATCTCGTTTCGCTCGATGTTCCCTTGCGAAGCAGTGCTTCTCATCGCAGAGATCTAAAGTCCGGTAATAGGTTGAAGGTGCGATAGGTAAAATTCTACAAATCGCCTCGACTCCGTACAGCTCTTTATTATGATGGATAAAATCCACCATTATTTGTGTGGGCGGTCGAGCTCCGCCTGGGCGAAAAAAGCAGCTGCTTTACGTAGAATTTCGTTAGCACGTTGCAGTTCTTTATTTTCACGTTCGAGTTGTTTAATAAGTTCTTGATCTGAAAGCTGCTGTACTTTAACTGGATTTTGTTTATCCAGATATTTTTGATGCCAAACACGTAATGTTTCAGGAGTACAACCAATCTTGGGTGCAATAGCTGTGATTGCAGCCCAATTCGATGGATAATCTTTTTCGGATTCAATCAATAATTGAACCGCTCTGTCTCTGATTTCAGGAGTATATTTTGGTTTTGTCATTGGGACATTCTCTCAAGAAAAATGGTCTCCGACAAACCCGGTACGGTTCAAAATGACGATGCTTGTCCTTTACGTAGTGCACGCATGACTTCAATACCTTTAATTGTGGCATAAGCCGTCTTCATAGATTTGAATCCTAATGTGGCCCTGATGATCCGCTTTAGCTTGCCATGATCACATTCAATCACGTTATTTTTATACTTAATCTGCCTGTGCTCAAGGTCTGGTGGACATTTACCTTCCCGTTTTAACCGTGATAAAGCACGTCCATATGTGGGTGCTTTATCCGTGTTGATCACTTGTGGAATTTGCCACTTCTTCACATTATTTAAAATTTTTCCAAGAAAACAATATGCTGATTTGGTATTACGTCTAGAAGAAAGATAAAAATCAATGGTATCGCCACGTTGATCGACTGCACGATACAGATAAGACCATCGTCCATTCACTTTTACATAGGTTTCATCAATATGCCACGAGCTCAGATCTGTAGGATTACGCCAATACCAGCGTAAACGTTTTTCTATTTCAGGAGCATAACGTTGAACCCAACGGTAAATAGTCGTGTGATCAACATTCACACCCCGTTCGGCCAGCATTTCCTGCAGTTCACGATAGCTAATGCCATATTTACAATACCAGCGCACAGCCCAAAGAATGATTTCGCCCTGAAAATGCCGACCATGGAAAGGATTCATATGCTGCACCTTTAGCTAAAACAGTCTTCAGCTTACCATTCGTGGTTATTTGCAACAGTGCCGTTTAAAGTGCGTGTGATAAATAGAAGTGTAATACAGGAAAATGGTAAGGTTTATCAGCCTAGTCATCTGTCCATTATGTAGAAAGAGCAGCACTTTAATGTTTATGCTGTTCCAATGTATTACATTCCGTACTTTCTATTTGTAACGTAATTTCAGTAATACTATGATTATGTTTTAGAACGTCTAAGGCCTTTTGATAGAGCTGATCTGGATCGCTATTAGGAGCAACTAAATGAGCAGTTAAATGAATGTTTTTTGAAGATATAGCCCAGACTTTCAACTGATGAATCCCTTCAACACCCTCTAGCATCAATAAATCATTTCTTAACGACTCAATATCAATCTCATCAGGAACCCCTTCAAGCAAAATATGGATACTTTGTTTTAATAAAACCCAAGTTCGAGGTAAGACCCAGAAGCCAATTAACACAGCGATTAAGGTATCTACCCACATCCACTGGGTAAAATAAATGACCACTCCTCCGATAATCACGCCTATCGATCCCAGTGCATCACTAAGAACTTCTAAATATGCGCCTTTCACATTTAGACTTCCTTCAGCACTCGCAGAAAGGATTTTCATTGAAATCAAATTTATGACCAAACCAATGACTGCGACAATCATCATTCCAATACTTTGAATTTCAGCAGGATTCGTAAAACGTTGGTAAGCTTCATAGACGATATATATCGCCACTACAAAAAGCATCACTGCATTAAACAGAGCCGCTAAAATTTCGAATCGCTGATAGCCAAAAGTTCTTTTATCATCTGCGGCTTTTTTACCAATTTTGATAGCGGCAAGAGCAATAGCTAAAGCGGCTACATCAGTAAACATATGAGCTGCATCAGATAACAAAGCCAAACTTTGGGTAATAAAAGCAGCGACAACTTCTACTATTAAAAAAGTAGTCGTTAAACCTAAGGCAACCATTAACTTCTTACTATTTTCTTCAGTAACAACCGCATGGCTATGATCATGATGTTCTGACATAAAATATTTTCCTTATTTAATCCATGATTAGCAGAGATATTTGAGACAGACCCAATATCTCTGCTAAAAATTGCTTAATCTAATGGATTAAGAAGCTTTATTTTCATTCATCCAGCGGTACAGTACGGGCAATAAAACCAATGTAAGCAGGGTAGAGGAGATAATTCCTCCAATAACCACTGTTGCTAAAGGTCTCTGTACTTCTGCCCCAGTTCCGGTTGCCAAAGCCATCGGGACAAACCCAAGGGACGCCACACAAGCTGTCATCAGCACAGGTCTAAGACGCAAAATTGCACCCTGCCACGTTGCATAATAAAGGTCATATTGTTGTCGCAACTCTTTGATAAAGGTAAGCATGACTAAGCCATTCAGTACAGCCACCCCCGATAGTGCAATGAA
The DNA here is from genome assembly GCF_051789135.1 of Acinetobacter sp. PC34. Classification (NCBI taxonomy): domain Bacteria; kingdom Pseudomonadati; phylum Pseudomonadota; class Gammaproteobacteria; order Moraxellales; family Moraxellaceae; genus Acinetobacter; species Acinetobacter sp. PC34. Next base: position 3,627 of record NZ_CP196665.1, read on the forward strand.
GCCAACCCCTGCTGACATGGATAATGGAATGTCACGCAACCACAACGCGATTAAGCCTCCACATAAGGCAAACGGTACACCACTAAAGACCAGTAAGCTTTCTTTGATATTATGGAATACAGCCATCAATAAAATAAAGATCGTCAACAATGCGAGCGGAACCACCAATTGCATACGCGCTTTTGCAGACATCAGATTTTGAAATTGACCGCCATAATCTATCCAATAACCGCTTGGTAATTCCTGTTTGGATAACGTGCTCTGAAGCTCTGTTACGAATGAGCCTAAATCACGTCCTTCTACATTTGCAGTAATAACCACTTGACGTTTACCATTTTCACGGCTGACCTGATTAATACCCAGGATATTTTCAACGCGTGCCACATCTTGCAGTTGGACTAAACCACCATTCGGCAATTGAATAGGAAGTACCGCTAACTGTTCAGGACTACGCTGGGATTCATCTAGACGGATGACAAAATCAAAACGCTTGTCTCCCTGTAAAATGGTTCCAACATTCTGGCCACCGACACTTGTAGCTACCAGATCCTGAATTGCTCTTACCGACAAGCCATATTGTGCAGCTCTGGACTTATCCACCTCTACATTCAACAAGGGTAAGCCACTGGTCTGTTCTACATTAACGGCTGTCGCGCCTGAAATTGAGTTAATTTTTTGAGAAATTTTATTCGCTTCGCGATTTAGAATCTCCATGTCATCACCAAATAATTTGACACCCACATCACTTCGCACCCCTGAAATTAACTCGTTAAAGCGCAGTTCAATGGGTTGCGAGAACTCACTGTTATTTCCCGGCAATGTCGCTAAGAAAGTAATCATTCTTTGGCGAAGCTCATCAATCGTTTGTTTTGGATCAGGCCATTCATCATGAGGTTTTAACAGTACAACGCCATCTGAAATGTTGGGTGGCATCACATCTGTGGCCACTTCTGCTGTACCGGTACGAGCAAAGATCGCTTTAATTTCAGGAAATTCTTTCAACAGTAACTTCTCAGTATTTTCCTGCATTCTCAGTGACTGTTCTAACCCTGTACTTGGGGAACGCATTTGCTTAACAGCAAAATCACCTTCACCCAGTTGAGGTGCAAACTCGCTACCTGTTTGAGTGGCTAGCACACCCGTAAGCACTAAAATACAGGCAGCCACAATAGTCACAAATAAACGAAGCTCATAGGCTTTATCTAAAAGCAGTTCATATTTAGTTTTAAGCCAATGCATCCAGCGACTTTCGGTTTCCTTGACTTCTCCAGTGACAAAAAGGGCAACTGCGGCTGGCACAAAAGTGACAGATAAAATCATGGCCCCAATTAAAGCCAGTACAACAGTCATTGCCATAGGATGGAAAAGTTTGGCTTCTACACCCGTCAGGGTAAAGATAGGTAGATAAACCACCAAAATAATTAACTGTCCAAAAATCAGAGGACGACGCGCCTGTTTTGCAGCCAAGAAGACTTCTTTAAATCTTTCAGAACGGCTAAGTAAACCACCTTTCAGCTTCTGAGCTTCTGCTAGCCGACGGATACAGTTTTCTACAATAACCACTGCACCATCAATAATAATACCGAAGTCCAGTGCCCCTAAACTCATCAGATTTGCACTAATCTTCTGCTCTGCCATTCCCGTCAAGGTAAACAACATTGAGAGTGGAATAACGCAAGCCGTGATCAGCGCAGCACGGAAATTACCTAGAAAGAGAAATAAAATAACAATGACGAGGATTGCACCCTCAATCAAATTTTTCTGAACGGTTTTGATCGCCCGATCAACCAAATGCGTACGGTCATACACAGTCTCAATCACCACACCTTTAGGTAGCGATTGCTGGATCGATTGCACCTTTTCATCAATGGCTTGAGCAACGGTACGGCTATTTTCTCCCATCATCATCATGGCAATACCCAATACAGTTTCTTCACCATTATAGGTTGCAGCCCCTGTTCTTAAGTCATGACCAATTGAGACATTGGCGACATCTGCCACCCGAATCGGATAGCCGTTTTTATTGGCAATACTGATGTTCTGGATATCTTCAATCGTGTTTAAAGTGCCAGGAACACGAACCGTTAGCTGTTGTCCATTTTTCTCAATATAGCCAGCTCCACGGTTTTCATTATTTTCTGTTAAGGCGGTTTGTAAATCAGTCAAAGGAATTTGCAATTGTTGTAATCGGTTCAGATCAGGGGCAACCACATAGGTTTTATTAAAGCCACCGATACTGTTGATCTCCGCAACGCCTTTTACACGCTGTAATTGCGGCCTTACAATCCAATCCTGAATTTCACGTAAATCCATCGCAGAATAAGCGGTTCCATCCGGTTTTTTAGCATTTGGTTCGGCTTTAATCACCCATTGATAGATTTCACCTAAACCTGTCGAAATAGGTGACATGTTAGGTTGCACATCTTCAGGCATTTCTCCCATTGCTTCTTGCAAGCGCTGGTTGATAAGCTGTCTGGCCCAGTAAATATCCGTGCCATCTTCAAAAATGATGGTCACTTGCGATAAGCCGTAGCGTGAAATAGAACGGGTTTGTTCCATTTTCGGCATGCCTGACATGGCATTCTCGATTGGATATGTAATCCGCTGTTCCATTTCTAAAGCCGTAAAACCATTGGCTGAAGTGTTAATCTGCACCTGAGTGTTGGTAATATCTGGTACAGCATCAATCGGTAACTTTTGATAACTATAAATACCAATAGCAATCCAAGCCGCAATAAACAGCATGACCCAGATTGCGTTATGGATAGAAAACTGGATCAGTCGATCAAACAGTCCTTCAGGTTTTACCGATTCGTGGTCTGGAATTTGAGGAGTTTCATTACTCATCTGAAGCCTCTCCTTTTTCCAGCTCGGATTTCAGTAAAAAACTGCCTTGAGCGGCATATTTTTGTCCCTGACTAAGCCCACTCACCACTTCAATCCACTGGCTATCCCCAGACGATTGCCCTAATTTCACAGGTTGCGGACTGAATTCAACTTTTTGTCCATGCTGAGTGGCGACAAAAACCACATCTTTTCCATCGACATTCTGAACTGCGGACTTAAGTACCCGTAATGCGGTACTTTCACTGCGTTGTTGCAACTGTACGTTCACCATCAAGTTTGGACGTAATTCGGTTGCATTCGATTCAACTTTTGCTCGCACCTGAAGACGACCTGTTTGAATATCCGCTTCAGTATTTAAAGCCTGAATAACAGCTTGATAAACCTTTTCTGTTTGCAAGGATTTAAATTCTATCTTTTGATTCGGGGCTAAGCCCACAATTTCAGAATTTGGAACAATAAACTCAAGCCAGAGCTGATCTAACCTGTCTATCGTAAAGAGTTGACTTGCTAACTGAACATTTTCTCCTTGCACCAAATCCTTTTTACTAATCACGCCGGAAATGGGGGCTTTCAAAATATAGCGGCCATTACTGGCATTCACAGCACCAAATGCACTTAAACGTGATTGGGCCGCTTGAACCTGAATTTGTGCCCGTTTATAGGCGTTGGAAGCACGTTGATAGTCCTGTTTTGCTGAGATACCCTGTGACCACAATTGACGCTCACGCTCAAAGTCTTGTTTCGCCAGTTCCAGATTGGTTTGTTCAATTTTAAGATTGGCCTGCTGATCAACTAGATCAGGAACAAGCAATGTAGCCAAAGGCTGTCCTTTCTGAACTTTTTGGCCGAGTTCTACATAAACATTTTCTACATGACCGCTAAAACTCGGTGAGACATGCGCTTGCTGATCCGTATTCACATTGAGTTTGGCAGGATAAGAACTTAATTTAACCACCGGACCTTGATCGACCGCTGATAACTGTATACCTTGTTCAACCAGTTGCTTGGCGGTCAGGCTCACGCCTTCGGCATGCTCTTCAGTTTCACCGCCATGTTCTTCTCCGCTTTCTTCCTCTGCATGTTCATCTGATGTTTCCGATTTATTCTTACCCGTTAAGATCAAAAAAATACTGAGGAGTACGGTAGCGCCGATAACCAAACTAATCAGTAGAGGTTGAGAGATTTTTCCGCTCTGTTTTTTTAAGCTTTTTTTAAGATCGAACATGTTAATTTCCCCCACCAATGACAGGCATGGCCTGTATGTCTTGCCATAAGTTTTGATTGATTTGTGCAATAGCATCTTTCGACATGACTTCACTTGGGCTAATGCCTAAGCTCAAACTTTCTGCTTCAATGGCCTTTTGCCAGCCATCCCGTAACAACTGGACTTTACGCAGACGGATGTCTTGTAATTGAAGCGTGGCTTGCTGAACATCGGTTAAAGCAAACTTGCCTGCCAAGAAACCTTGTAGCGTCTTACTTTGAACTTGAGTCGCCAAAGGAATTTGAGTCTCGTCAACGACTTTGAATTGCAGCTCTAAACCCTGCAACTCGGTTAAAATTGTGCCTATTTGCAGCGCATTTTGCTTTAGATAAAAGTCTTTCTGACGCTCTAATAAGTTCATTTTTTCTTGCGCGATTTTTATGCCATTTTGCTGACGATCGAAAATATTAAGCGGTACACTGACTCCGACTACTAATTGATTTTGTGTGGAGTTTTCCAAGGATTGGGTGCGGTTGACACCTAGGTTTAAAGTGGGGTTAGGACGTGCCTTTGCCCTTAGTTGATCAACCGTTGCTTGAGACTCTAATACCAGTAAAGCTCGATATTTCTCAACGTAGTTTTCCGCTAAATATTCTTGAACCTGCTGATGAGTCGATTTTGGCCAGAGCTTTTGTGAAGAGAGGTTTACCTTCAATGACTTATCAGAGGTTCCCCATAAATTTGATAATTGTTGGGTGGCCACTTGGACTTGTAAGTCGGCCTGTCTAAAAAGACGGATATTTTCAGCATGACTTAAACGTGCGCGATTCACATCTACTTGCGCGATACCGCCCGCAGTAAAGCGCTTCTCGATCGCTTTAAGGTTTTCTTCGCTCACCCGAAGTTGTTCATTGACAATGTTTCTTTCAAGTTCGGCAATGGCCAGTTGTGACCATACATATTTCACTGCAAGCTCAATTTGCGCTTGATAAATCTTCTGCTTCAGTGCTGTTTTATCTGTAGAGAGACTGGCTAATTTTTGGTTTGCTTTTCGCTCACCAAAAATATCCAAGGGTTGTGATATGCCAATGGCAAGCTCTTTTTCATTATTTGAACCAAATCCCGTTTGTTCAACTGACAGTTCAGGATTTTTAAACAGCTTACTTTGCTGAAGATTCGTGGCATTAATGCTGTTTTGCGTTTCCCAGAAATTTTGGGACGCTTGATACTGGTTGACCTGATCAATGGCTTGTCGCAGCGTTAAATCTTGAGGACTGGCGACTACAGAAGTACTCAAGCTGATCATTGCTGATAGCAAGACACCTGTACGGAATGCTGACCAGGATAAATTCAGGATAGAAGTATCCTGATATAATTTGTTTTTTGACATGAAATGCCCCACACATAATGAGATTAGGAGTGGTGGGCTTTTATAAGACTACCCCACCAATAGTAGGGGCAAATCAGGAGGGGGTGTTAATTGATTCAGATAAGGGGATTTATAAAAAGTTCTTCCCAAATAAGATGGTGTAAGGACTGTCTCAAAATGAGTTTTAAGCTTCAAATCATCGGGTGGGTCAATCTGAATCACGATTGTAATTGAGAAATGACTGCACTTTTCGTTAAAACAAACCTTCTGACAATAATCATAAATTTCTTTATAGTTTTCTAAGGAATAAAGTGCTTGACTAGGACTATCACTCTTTTCGTCTAAATCGATTGGATTATAGAGTATTGAATTGGGTATGTTTAGCATTTCATGCAGACACGCAGCCTCTGCCACACTCCAAATATTCTGGAATGTGAATAAGAGTACCAATATCTGGATTAGAAATGTTTTTCTCTTCATACACAAATCTGTATTTAAAACACCAATAAGAAGCTGTGAACCGTACCGGGTTTGTCGGAGACTTTTTTATTTAAGTTAGGCCACCTGACCTAACGGGTTAATCTTATCATAGTACATTGCTTCAAACTCAAAAGGCGATACATAACCCAGTGCACTGTGTACACGCTTTTTATTGAACCAATCTACCCAGTTTAGTGTCGCAAGTTGTACATCTGCTAAACCTTGCCAATCTGCTTTTAAATATTCAATCACCTCTGTTTTGTATAAGCCATTCACCGTTTCAGCCAGAGCATTATCGTATGAATCACCCGTTGTACCGACTGATGCTCGTAAATTTGCTGCTTCTAAACGATTGGTATAGCGAATAGAAAGATATTGAACACCTCTATCGGAATGATGAATCACATTCTTTGGCATGCCTCGATCGTGCAATGCTTGCTCCAATGCATCGAGCACCATATCTGTATTCATCCGTGTCGATACTTTCCATCCAACAATTGCTCGTGAGAACACATCAATAACAAATGCGGTATATACCCAGCCTGAATGAGTTTGAATATAGGTAAAGTCACCCACCCATAGTTGGTTTGGATGATCAGCATTAAAATTACGTTTCACTAAATCATCTGCCCGTTTTTGGTCATCTCGGCTACGGGTGGTTTGTTTATTCTTACCTCGCCAAACACCTTGTATACCTAGCTTTTTCATTAATCGAGCAACTGTACAACGTGCAATAACATAACCCTCACGTTTTAATTTTTGCCAGACTTTACGTACACCATATCGACCTGAACTTTCCTTCCAAATTCGTTTAATTTGTTCAGCATGATGCTCATCATGTAGATCTCGTTTCGCTCGATGTTCTGGATTGTCCGCGAGATCTAAAGTTCGGTAATAGGTTGAAGCTGCGATCGGTAAAATCCTACAAATCGCATCAACACCATATCGATCTTTATTGTTATGGATGAAATCCACCATTATTTGTGTGGGCGGTCGAGCTCCGCCTGGGCGAAAAAAGCGGCTGCTTTACGTAGAATTTCATTGGCACGCTTTAATTCTTTAATTTCACGTTCCATTTGCTTCATTTTTTCTTGATCAGATATCTGTTGTACTTTAATAGGATTTTGCTGATCTAAATGCTTTTGATGCCAGGCACGAAGTGTTTCAGGAGTACAACCAATCTTAGGCGCAATTGCTGTGATTGCAGCCCAAGTAGAAGGATAATCTTTTTCAGATTCAATCAATAATTGAACCGCTCTTTCTCTGATTTCAGGGGTATATTTTAATTTTGTCATCGGGATAGTCTCTAAGAATATTGACTCTCCGACAAACCCGGTACGATTCACTTTTCCACGCGATGAGCAGAAACAAAACGACTTATTTTGACTTCTCCTTGTTTATCCACAACTTTTTAAATTTGAATTTTAATCCCTGTTAGTAATATCATATTTAGACAAATTCTACTTCCAAACACGCCACTGTAGCGTAGGAGTATCACATGTCTAAGAAGTTGCCTATCTACTTCTCTGATGACGCATGGTCATCTTTGCAAGAGCTCATGGGTCCAGAGGGTAAGCCAAGCCCTACCATCAATACAGTTCTAGAGCAAATCGCTGTTCAAAATGAACTTGTTGAGAAATTAGGGTTAACCGCAGTACTACCCAAATCCAAAGTCTCAATTCCAGTCTCTTTAGAGCGCATTCCTGCTGGTCCTGCATTTAGTATCAAGGATGAACAAGATAAAGCACTCGATCTGAATGAATTCCTTATTCATAACCCTATTTCTACATTTATCGCTTACGTAGACAGTGAATCGATGCTTGATGCAGGTTTTGAGATTAATGATCCGATCATTGTTGATCGCAGTATAGAAGCAAAGCACTACGATATCGTAATTGCATTAATTGATAATAGTGCTTCGACAATTAAGCGGTTAATGATTACAAGCAAGATGTCTAAGTCTGAAATCAAAGAGATTTTCGGAGATGAAGACTACCCTCTTCCAGACCTTTGGTTAAAAGCTGAGAATCCTAGATACAATCACATCATTCCCAACGACAGTCAGACAATATCTATTTGGGGTGTAGTGACTTTTAATTTAAAACGTATTCATCACCGTTCATAAAAAGAAGAATAAAAATGAAAAGTGAAAATGAGATATTCGCGTTAGTTGACGTGAATAATTGCTACGTCTCGTGTGAACGTGTGTTTAACCCTGCCCTAAATGATTGCCCAACCATTGTGCTCAGCAACAACGATGGCTGTGCCGTGGCAAGAAGCCAAGAAGCAAAAGACTTAGGTATAAAGATGGGGGTTCCTGTATTTCAGATTCAGGATTTGATCAAACAACATAACATTCAGGTTCTCTCGAGTAATTTCTCTCTGTATGGTGAAATGTCCAGACGCTTTATGGAGCTTCTCGGGAGTTATGTTGCACCTGGAGAGCAAGAAGTCTATTCAATTGACGAATGCTTCCTAAAGCTCACAACGTATGAGCACTTATTTGACCTGACAGAATATGCGCAAGATATGAGAACTAAAGCATTCCAATGGTTAGGCCTACCCTGCTGTATTGGAATCGGTCGCTCTAAAACTGAAGCCAAGATTGCCAATCATTTAGCCAAGAAGAACAAGTATTTTGGTGGCGTGTGTAATTTAGTTCATATGGACCAGTGCTCTGCTGAGACTTTACTGGCGCAAGTCGATGTATCTGATGTTTGGGGAGTCGGCAGGCAGAACTGCAAGAAACTCAATGCTATGGGCATCCAGTCTGTTCTAGATCTGATTAACGCCAATCCTAAAGAAATTAAAAAGCAATTCAGCATCGTCATGGAAAAGACAGTACTTGAGTTACAGGGTTTGTCTTGTATCGACCTGACTGATGATGCAGTAGCCAAAAAGCAGATTATCAGCAGCCGTTCATATGGCAGCCCTGTGTATGAAGTGGATGATCTAAAGGCTTCGGTGCGACTCTATGCAGCCAGAGCAGTAAAGCGAATGCGTGATGATGGCTCAATCTGCAAGATGATTGGGGTTTATATTCAAACCAGTCGATTTGATAAGACTGAGCGTTACACTCCATACACCGTAGTTCAGATGCATGAGCATACAGACGACTGGTTACTTATCACCAAGGCTGCAATGAAAGGTATCGATCAGATATTTAAGAAGGGTTTTAAGTATAAAAAGGCAGGAATCGTACTTTTAGAAATTAAGGATAAATCCAAATTTGTGCCTGATCTATTCACGGACTATTCGCATAAGCAAGAGCGCGAAAAACTTTCAGATGTTATTGAAGCCATCAGTGAACGGTTTGGGAAGAATCTCGTTACGCTAGGCATTGCCAACAATCAAGAAGCCTCATGGCACATGAATCAAAACCTTAGATCACCATCGTATTTAACAAAATGGTCTGACTTACCTAGAGTAGGATAAAAACATGCACTTATTTAAATTAACTGACGAACAAATTACTCAACTCCTAATCCCGAAACGATTTGTACCACCTACTCCGCAAGAACATGAAGGCAAGAACATGGTTTATGTTTTTGATAGTGATGATAAGTTTGAACTGACTTATTATGAGCTGGTGGATATCATTAGCAAAGCGAGAATGGCTGGGCCGAAGTTGATACCTGTTTTAGGTACTGTGAATTAGATTGAGTAGAGGCGGCACGCCACTTGAATCATTATTTGATTGGAAGCGGATTTGGGCTGAGAATAATTTAGCTCAAATTTAACCTGACAGGCACACTATAAAATGGGTAACTGTCATATCGAGTTTGGACTACAACACTTTAGCTCAGCGATTTACCAATTTACACTAGTGTCTAAAATCCAGTGACGAAACTGTGATGCTAAAGCTTTTAAATTTCCCCTTTTTAAGATGCTTAGGCTATTTGATCCAGAGTTCATCTTCTTGCATCATTTTTAACATTAAATTAAATATAACCAGCGGAGTAACATTTTTTTTGTTAGAACCGACAACTCTTTGAAAACTAAATTTAACGGTTCGCTCAGGAGCACCCAAATTAACTGGGTAGTTTTGTTTTTCTAAATACAGATGATCTCCTAACATTGGCTCTATACCAGTAATAAAATTAACAATTTGTTGCTCATCACCTTTCATTCGGCATTGAAAATGTAGAAAATTCTTACGCAGTTTTCCAAGTAATAATAATATTTTAAGCGCCTTAAACATGTTCTTTTCTTTCAGTGCATCTTGCTGCCTATCATCTTTATAATGAAAATCAAGGAGAGGAATTATTTCATCTTGACGAGTCAGTTTTTTAGCCTTTTCGTAAAGTTCATCAAACCAACTCTCTTCTAAATTCTTACTATAAACATAATTCGTTTTTAAATTAAATTTTTGGCGATCCATCCATTTATTGCTCATCCATTGACATCGTTGCATCCATTCTTGAGCTTGAGTATCTTCGCTTAAACGACCTTCTCTAAAACTTATCAAACGTTGAAAAGGTGTCAGATTACTCTTCTCGATACTAAACTTCTTTTCTTGTCGGCCAGCAATCGTAACTGACTGTGTTTGCTGATAAGAATTAAACCATTTCTGCTGCTGAGTATAACGATTTAGGTTTATATAGTCTGTACTTGACTTCACTGGACTAAAACACTGTTCTAATACTTTTTTTGAAATGATACACGGCGAATTATAAATTCGATCGACTGCTAATAAATCCAAAACATGAAGGTAATTTGAAGCCGTTTGCTCAATACTGCTATGCCCCATCCAAGAGGCGAGCACCTGCCATTTATGTTGAATAATCTCTTCTTGAGCACGTGCTTTCATACCAAACAATAAATCCCTCATCTTTTTTGCTTTTACCCAAGGACAATCTGTGTAGGTCTTGATCATTTCTTTTGAACCGAGCAAAGTTATTGCTAGATAGTTAGCAGCACTGTGGCGTAATGTATGAAAACTAAAGCCATGATGCATACCTAATATTTGACTAAACAAATCTACTGTAATTTTGCTGATACATTGATCAGTTAATACACGATGATTCACACTAAAAAGTAGATCATCCTGCTGATTAACCAAATATTGCTCATAACGATGTTGTATGTAACGTTGTACTACTAAAAACTCATGTTCTGACAATGCAATTTTCAATGGTATTTGACGATTCGCACTTCGCGTTTTCAGACGGCGATATGAATTGTCTTGGATATGAAGCGTGATATTATTATAAACTGTATTTTCTTTTTCTTTATAAAGTAGCTCTGGGCAAATAATATCTTGTATTTTAAGACAACGAACTTCATTTAATCGAAGTCCAGTTCTATAACTTAGTAAATACATCAGCTTTAAACAACTCAGATGATCGACCCACTCTGATGCCGTTGGCTCTTGACTTAAATTTTCTAGTTTTTCCAATAATTTGCCAAATAGCAAAGGACTCACTAGCCGTGCATTGCAAATTTGTAAATGCTTAAAACTTGAATTCTGTAACACCAATACCCCTGGAGCATCATAATTCTCTATACAGAATTGATGAAAATCTTTTAGGCGACCAAAACGGTATTCTGCACTTTGGTGCATCTTACGAGAGGTTTTTCCTTTCACCGAATCTCGTTGAACTGCTTTTTCATCACGTTCACTGCTGTATTTCAATAGCTGCCGATATAAATCCTCATAGTCATCTATGGATTGTTGCTTTAAATCTAATTTATTGAGCCAAATCTCAAATATAAATTCTTTGCCAAACGATCCTAAGTAGCTTTCAATAGTTGATAATTGAAGCCCTCGTTTTTTTAAATGCATTAACCAGTGAATTAAGCGTAGTTGAGCATCAATTAAAGACTTTTCCTCCGTATTAGCATCAACTATCTTCTCCTCTAACACCCTTCTAGTTTCTTGCCAAAAACGTAGCGTGCGTTCTTCTTTATTCCTCTTTTTATCTAAACGCTCAACTTTTTGACCTTTACGTTTCTTTTGACCAAACAACATCAACTCATACGGAATCGTTTGTAATTTGCTTTGAACAGTCGGAACTTCAGGAAGTAACTGCTCTTGTTCAAAATGAATAGGGCGATTATCTGGTTCTGTGACTTGATTGTAATCATTATTCCACAGCAATCTAAATTCGGATGGCCTTAAAGCGACAGTATTAATCTCTTGCTGAAGCACATTACTCAAAAATATATCTATGCTGAGGTTTGGATTAAATTCGAGTACCATTTGCACATCATTAAATACACGAAATCCACGGCGTTTAATTTGATATTGCAGATCCCCAAGACTTTTTTTCCTGCCTATCTTACTCAAGCTTTCTAAAATACAATCTTCAACTGAATGTTGCAGACAAAATTCTTTCTGAGTAGCTTTCAACTTTTTTAAATATTGCAAAATGAACTGCGCATATGGGTTAAAAAAAACATGTTTCCATTGGTACAACTTTCCCTGTTCTACATCGTTGCCATATTGAGAGTTTTCAACACGATAATGTAGTAACAATGGATTAGTGATTTTTTTGTAGTCCGAATGGTATAACCGAAAACAATTCAGATCTGTACCAAGCTCAATGGCCTCCTGCAATTGCTTCTGAATAGCAATCAAATGCTGTTCATCTGCACAGCCTGAAATATATATAAAACTTAAGCATAAATTTCCCCATAAGTACTTTGGTTCATTCCAATATTCAAATGAATCTTGCCAATACTGCCTTAATTCATTAAGTACATGGATATGTAGATGCCCCTGTTCTAACCGTGACTGTGTACTCTCAATTTTTCTAGGCAGTACTATCCGTTTCGTATGTGGATTTAGCTTAATTCTGTATGATTTTTTATCTACATTCTGGTTGAATTGCCTCCTTCTTTTATTAAATTCATCTTCAGTAAATTGCATCAGTTTTGATTGTTCGTCTCGGCTCAACTTTTGACTCAAACAATCAACACTATCTTTAATGTCATGCCATTTTTCAGCGATCTGCTGATCAAGTTTTTGCTGCATGTCTTTCGTCAATACTTCAGGTGAAGAAGGCTGTCTATCTAGCGACTTTTTCACCAATTTATGAATATCAACAAATAGATCATCTAGTTGCGGTTTTATTAGTTCTTTGATTTTTTGCATACAACTATTTTCGCTCTAAGTGTTTAATCGATAAAAATTTGACATTATCTTGCAATTGCTGGCGGGCTTGCTGTACATAGACATTCGGAATAAGTGAAGAATGCGGATGAAAAGCCTCTCGGTCACGTTGATCATGACCATAAAGAGCCTGTATTAAATGGAATGCTAAAGCAGTTTTTTCTTCTTTTTTTTCTTCTTTTTCTTCTTTTTCTTCTTTTTCTTCTTTTTCTTCTTTTTCTTCTTTTTCTTCTTTTTCTTCTGCATACATCAAAAAATTCATATCAAAATGACGTAACCAATTCGAATACATATTCTTTGGAAAGATTCCTTCCATATATAAATTTACCCAGTTTCGAGATAAAGGGATTAACTTAATTTTTCTGCTCTGCCACTCTTTGACAGTTATCGGCAAGATATCTTTACTATCAATGAACTTGCCAAAAAGATCATTTACAGTAATTTTCTTTGCAAAGACTTGTCTAAAAAACGAACCGTACGCTTCAATAATTTGTTCTAAAAAGACTGTGTAATTTTGCAGTGTTTTTATGAAAAAATCAGATAATGGGATAAAACGACCATCTTTTCTTGCTTTACTATTTCTTTTATCGTTTACATATAAAAGCTTAAGCTCAACACAATAATCATCCAAATTCCCCAACAGATTTTTTTTAGGCCGACTTGCCAAACTCAACAAGCTGATATGCCACATCCAACATGCGTATGCATTCAGTTGATTAATGATATGTTGATCTTTTTGAACACTTTCCTGACAATGCCTATGTAAAATATCAAATTGCTCTTTCACAAAATTGGGTTCAAGTGCCAGTTGGCTCCCTATCCTTTCTATTGATAATGCAGATTGCACTTTGAATTGTTGTTGCAATATTTTTAGTTCAGCCGTGTCTTCAGTAAAATGTGTGGAATGTGGTGTAAGTGCTTTTTCTAAAAAGGCTAGATATGTGCTACTGAGTTGAGTTTTCGGTAGCCCGCCATAATAGATACCAGGCATGTGATGCTGACTATCCCGCCCAGCAATTACATGAGCTAGATATTCATTATATGTTTCATAATATATATGAAAATATAATTGAGCCTGCAGTTTTTCAACAGTGATCGAACCTACAAACCGATTATCAAGCCAATTCTTAAGTTTTGTATTAATGTCTGTTGAAGAAATTATTGGATTCGATGCTTGTTCTATATAGTCAAACCAAGCAGAAGGTAAATGTAGTTGATGTGTCATCACTTCATTCCATCGCTCATCATTTAAGCTCTTAATCTTCTGCTCTGTAATTTTAAGATTTAATTTGAGTAAATATTCGCGACGTCTACTTGAACCATTTTGAATCAACGTACCCTCCTGAATAAGGTCATTAAAATCCATCAGTGCTATGGGAGATAATCCAGTCAAAAGTGACAATAAACATGCGGCAGCGATTGCAGCATCATCCCAGTCCCTATTTAACTCAGTTCTCAACACATAAACAATTTGCTTCAGTATATCTGGCGCCAAATAATGTGGATTTGTAATAAATGGCGCATGACGGCGTTGGCGATGCCGCGTGTAATACGCAGCATAATCACTAATTAAATGATTAAAATTTTTAGTTTTTTCATCTTCAGAGTATAATTCTACTTCAGTGTCCAATAACTCAATTTCACGATCTTCATCTTTGTGAAGAGAGGCATCATAAAAACTGATCTTTGCGTTATGTCCGATATCTTCATGCTTACCTGATTTTATTTCACGAAATTTTTTGAGTTCATTTTTAGTGGGCCATTTCAAAACTTTGCTTTTTTTTGACTTACGCTGACGATGAACAACACGACGATCATCTAGTCTTTTAAAAATTATTAATAGAGCCGATAAATACTCTATGACTTGTACTTGTTTGAAATCTTTAATATTAAAAAGTTGATTACGATCCTCTTTTTTCAAATTACGTTCGTACGTGACATAACAATTTAGCAGCTTACTACACTCATGAAATAATTCAGCATTATTAGAATCCAGCACATATCGTGAGACATAGCGTAATAGGTCACAAACATGTTTTTGCTTATTCTCAGCTTTATCAATTTTTGCAAATTCTTGATACTGCCGATATGTTAAAAAACTCGCTTGTAGAATCAAATAACGTTGCGATGACAGCTCTTGTGTATTACTAGTATCTGGACATGCAAAATAACTTAAAGAAGCTAGAAAATAATATTTACCTAATTGTCTAGAGCTAGATATATAGCCATATATCTGTTGCGCTTCCTTATATAGAGCGTGGGCTTTTTCACGTAAATCATCTGATAGATCGACAAATTGTGTATTCACAACAAGATCACGTAACAGACAATAATCTTTTTGGAATTTTTCTGCTAAATCTAAAAAGTGCTCTTGTGTTTCAATGTTCGGCATATTCATTTTCGCTTAATATTTTTATCACATTGCATTGTCTAAATTCATTTCGATCTGAACAATTTGGTATAAGTTGATCTTTTATTGAATTCTTTGTTAGCTTAAAAAATCTAGCAAAAAATTTAGCATCCAGCTCTTTCTGAGCTTTCCTTTCAAAGCACAAGTGTTGCTGTGATTTTTCGATAAAATCATCAAGATTATGTATCAACTGTAAGATTGCAACATAATTAGAATGCACACGTAAGCCAGGCTCCGTTTGCATCAATAGCAAGATTTTTTGCCAAATTTTGACGTAGATTGCTTTGAACTTTGCTTGTACTACGGCTTTCTGACTCTGTTTAATCTTTTTGATTTTCAGTAATTCTGAGTTGATTTTTACTATCTCAAGTTGAACATTTTTTCGACCAAAGCAAAAGGGCATTATAAATTGCCCCATAAAAATCTCTATATTTTTTACTAAATAGGCAAATTTTAACATTTTTATCGATATAAAAAATGAGCATATCTTTGTATATGAAAATTCATTTAATTAATCAATCAAATCTTCTTAAAATTACAATTATCAACAACTACATAGGTTTTCCTTATTAAAGTTGATCTAAATTTCAAATATTCTTCCAATTTTTTTTAGTTTTCTGTTATTGCTAGCAAGAAAGCTGCAGTAGGCGAGAGCTACGCTAATCTTGAGAAAATACTTCTGATTGAACTACAAGATGGATTTAGAGATCGCTAAATTGAAACGATCTCTATGAAGCACACATTTTAGTTATTGTTTAGTGATATGAATTAAGCTGTAGTTGCTAACTCATCTGCCAATTGCTCCGCCTGCTCTAAGACAGTCTCTGTTGCGAGTAAAGCCATATCAGGTGGGTAGCCATACTTCTTGAGTAAGCGCTTCACAATGACTCTCAGCTTCGCCCTGGCAGCTTCTTTGATGGTCCAATCCAAAGTTACATTCTTACGAATAGACTCAGTCAGAACAACAGCAAGTTCGCGCAGGATCTCCTTCTGCATTAACTCCCGAGCACTCTCGTTATCCGCGACAGCCGAGTAGAAGGCATATTCATATTCAGTCAGGTTGAGTTCCTCTGCCATTTTGTCTGACTCTTGGATTGCCTTAGCCAATTTGATGAGTTCATCAATCACTTCGGCTGCAGTCAGTACCTTGTTCTGATAGCCCTTGATCGCAGAGCTCAGCATCTCCATGAGCTTTTTACCTTGCGTGACACTACGCTGCTCTCGCATCTTGATCTCATCGCCTAAGAGCTTCTTGAGGGTCTCTAGTGCAATGTTCTTGTGCTTATATCCTTTCATCTCTTGCATGAACTCATCAGACAGAATGGAGATGTCTGGTTTTTGGATTCCTGCTGCATCAAAGATGTCGACCACCTGTTCAGTCACAAGCGCCTGGTCAATGGTCTGTTTGACCTTGGCTTCCAATTCAGTATTGCTGAGGCCTGAGATTTTGCCTGAACCACCACTGAACTTGGCCAGTCGTGCTTTCACAGCCTGGAAGAATGCAACCACTGGCGCTGCTTCCATCGCATTTGGATGAGGTACAGCTAATGCAAATGCTTGAGACATGGCTGATACAGCATTAAGGAATCGTGTCTTACCTTCGCCCTGATCTACACCAAGGATGTGTTCCTCAGCTTCAAGGATGATGTTGAGCTTTCGAGAGGTATCGGCTGTGAAGTATTCCTGATAATTGAAGCCATGCATAATGCCATCAAGCACTTCAAGCTTCTCTTGGAGGATGGTTGCAGCTTCGTCTTGCACTAATGCCGGATCACCCTTACCACCTGCCTCAGAGTAGAAGGACAGAGCCTCTTTCAGATCTGATGCAATACCGAGGTAATCTACGACCAGACCACCAATCTTGTCTTTATAGACACGGTTTACTCGTGCAATGGCTTGCATGAGGTTATGACCTTTCATTGGCTTGTCGATGTAGAGCGTGTGCATGCTTGGTGCATCGAAACCAGTCAGCCACATATCACGAACAATCACGAGCTTCAGCTTGTCATCATTGTCCTTCATGCGATTGGCCAGAATTTGACGCTGTTGCTTGGTCGTATGGTGCTTGGCAATTTCTTCACCATCAGAAGCAGATGAGGTCATCACTACCTTGATTACACCATCATGCAAGTCATCGCTGTGCCATTCTGGTTTGATTGCTACAATCTCGTTGTAGAGGTCTACCGCAATCCTACGAGACATGCTGACGATCATGCCTTTACCTTGGTTTGCATTGGCTTTTAGACGCTGCTCAAAGTGTTCTACGATGTCTTTAGCAATGGCTTTGATACGTTCTTTACTACCAATAAGTCCTTCGACTCTTGCCCACTTTGCCCGTTCTTTTTGTGTCTGGTTTAGATCGTCTTCGGTGAACTGGTCGTCAAAGTCCTCAATCAGTTCTTTGCCTTCCTCGCTGATGGCAATCTTGGCGAGTCGGCTTTCATAGAAGATACGAACAGTGGCGCCATCCTCTACCGCCTGAGAGATGTCATAGATGTCGACATAGTTACCAAAGACTGCAGGCGTGTTGACGTCAGTCTTCTCAATTGGTGTACCAGTGAAGCCAAGGTAAGTGGCATTCGGTAAAGCATCACGCATGTACTTGGCAAAACCATAGACAGTCCGCTTACCGACAACCTTGCCATTCTCGTCTTTGACATCGACCTCTTTTGCATTGAAGCCATACTGAGAACGATGTGCTTCGTCTGCTATTACGACAATATTGGTTCGGTCTGAGAGCTGCTCATAGACACTGCCACCATCATCAGGTTGGAACTTCTGGATAGTGGTGAAGATCACCCCACCTGAACTCACCTTCAGCAGTTCTTTGAGCTCATCTCTATTCTCTGCTTGCTTCGGTGTTTGTCTGAGTAGTTGGCTTGATGCTGCAAAGGTTCCAAACAGTTGGTCATCTAAGTCATTACGGTCTGTAATCACAACAACAGTTGGATTATCCAAAGCCAAGACAATCTTACCTGTATAGAAAACCATGGACAGAGACTTGCCTGAGCCTTGTGTATGCCAAACAACACCTGCCTTCTTGTCACCTACAGCTTGTTGCTGGACCAGCTCCAGCTTGCTTCTACCTTGCTGTTGCATTGCGACTTCTGCAGACTTCGAGTCCGAGTTCACTGCAGACGCACGAATAGTAGAGAGGACTGCTGCATTCACTGCATAGTACTGATGGTATGCAGCCATCTTCTTGATGGTTTTGATGGTGATCAAGCCATTGGCATCTTCTTGTTTATTGGATTCAAACACAATGAAGTGCCTGATCATGTCCAGTAAAGTCACTGGATTCAGCAACCCATGTAGTAAGACCTCGAGCTGTGCCTGAGTACTCTTTGCCTTGGTTTGTCCATTAGTCGTCTTCCAAGCCATGTACCGACTGAGATCTGCTGAGACCGTTCCTGCTTTCGCCTCTAAACCATCAGAGATGACGTTAAAGGCGTTGTAGGTAAACAGACTAGGGATTTGGCTTTGGTAGGTCTGAATCTGCCTGTAAGCGCCATCTACAGTAGCATTTTCATCAGTAGCATTCTTAAGCTCAATGACCACCAAAGGTAAGCCATTCACATACAGGATCAAGTCTGGTCGTCTGGTCCAGCGATCCTCTTTGATGGTGACTTGGTTGATAACCAGAAATTCGTTGTTGGTTGGTTCATTGAAATCAATCAGCCAAGCATACTCACCTTGAGTATTACCATCCTTACTGACTTCGATGTTTACACCTTCGGTCAGCAAGCGATGAAATGCTTGGTTGTTACTGAGCATATCCGGGGAGTGCAGATTGGTGACTTGCTTCAGTGCTTCAATGCATTTATCTTCGCTCAAATGAGGATTCAGACGCTGTAATGCTTCTAGCACCTTGGCTTCTAAGATGACCTGCTTATAACTTCGCAGAGGATTGCTTCCCTTGGATTCAATATCAGGACCATACACATAGCTATAGCCCATTCCCTCCAGTTGCTCTATCGCCATCAGCTCTATGTCTGATTCAGTCATCTTAGTCACTATCTTCCCCCCTTGCTCACTTCTTCTTTAATCAGTATGTACGTTGTAGCCGTAATTCGTTGTCATTTCTTCTAGTGTTCCATTGAAATCGCCATGACACGCATGAGCATAAATTTCAGCATCCGACATCAAAATGCCTGGTACACCTAGATCTTTGTTCAATGGGACTACTGTCACTTGTCCTTCCATACGAACTGTCGGCTTCTCAATAGAGCAAGTAATTTGGATTGTATGAGTAGCATCATTCCACTCAGTAGACTCATCCTCCCACCCTTTGCTTCCACCCAACAAGGTCAATTCGATATCTACGTCATTTGGAGTTTGGCTTAATATTTCAAATCCTTTGACCTGTGCAACAGAACATGGATCACGATAGCAAAATTCCATGACTTTACCGACTTGAGCACCAGAGTGATTAAAGACTGTTTGAGATATTGTTGGTCGATCTTGTACTTTTGCCTCAAGTACTTGTTCGCTTGATGTATCTTGAAGATTAGATTCTTGATCCAAAGCAACTGAATTCTGATCTAGGTCTAAAGCTAATTTGGTTACCTTCCAACTTAAGCCATTACGATGCATAATGACTTTCAGCTTCTTGTCTGTATCCAATCGCTTAAGCGTTAACTCAAAATCATTAATAGTTAAATATCGAGTACTCGACTCAAACTTTACATTCTGTTCTTGCTTGACATCTTCAGTTGCCAAATCTTGCTTAATTGCATCACGAATATCCTTACCTTGAAGCATGAGTGTTACACCCTCAGGTGTCACCATAGCATCAACGACTTTATCCACCATAGCAACAGCCAACATTTCACCTAATGCTTCCCAACCATCACTATTGCTATTCGCCATGTCCTTCATAACACTGGCTTTCACCTGAGATTTAAAGCTTTCTCGAACGCTTGGATAATCAATGTAGGTTGATAGCTTTTCAGTATCACCTGCTTCTGCTGCTTTTTTAATGTTATTGATGGCAAGATATGGCGAAGCATACAAATAGCCACAGATCACGACTATGATTGCTATTAAAGCCCCTAGCAGCTTCTTGTTCATGGTTTACCCCCTGAATGTAAAAAAGGTGAAGCCATCAAATTGCTTCACCTCAATGTTATGCAACTTGTTCTGTTTGGTATTGGACCCGCACTTCACCACTCATGAGCTTTGGTAGAAGCGTATCTCTTAGGTTTTCTAGTGTTTGGATTTGCTCGACGTTATTTAGCTTATTCTCAAATAATGGTGCTATCTCTAACTCGAAATCAGTGATCATACCTATTGGTGGAAGCTTAAGCTCAACATCTTCGAATGTGCGAGTTGTGATCGTATCAAATACACTTCCATAAGCTGCTGCTGAAAGCTCATCAACGATGTAAGCCAACAACAAGTACACGAAGTAGTAGTGTGTATGCCCTTTAGGGATAATCCCATAATTGGACTGACTAAATGTCATCGGTCTAGATAACATTGCATACTTACCTACTGTACCTCTCGCACTGATGACAGAAGCTAACTTAGGTAACAACTTGGTGGAGCTTTTCTCTAAACCAAGTTCTGTAATAGCTTTCTCTGCTCTAACAATAAAGCCTTGGTGAGCATTCGCAATATCACCACCTGAAAGCCAAGGAATATCACCATCCCAATAGTCAGCTTCAGATGTTTTAGGCGTACCACCACCAACTAATGAGAATACATCCAATACTTTGGTTTCGCTCCAATCCTCTTTCGCTTCCTCAATAAACCATTGACGAAACAGCGTTTCAGCCATGGCTTCCAAGGTCTTGTTCTGACGATGCAGTAAGTCAATCTTGTCATCTAATGATGAAAGGACTGAGGCTATGGCTTTTTGTTCGGGGAGAGATGGTAACTTAAATTTGTACGCTCGTATCCCTTTCAAAGGTACATTAGGAATAGTTGTCCCTGTTGCTACATTTTCGAGGTGTGACTGAAAGTTATCAGATAAACACTCATAGTAGAAAAAATCTCGATTAACAAGATTTGTATCTAAATTTATGTAGCAGGCACTTTTCCCTAAAGCACATAATTCACCTTGATACTTAGCTACATTACCAATTGTGCCATTAATTGAAATTAAGATCGTAGACTCATCTAATGGTTTTACAATCTTAAGATACTCTTCTTCGGTAATTCTCTTGGTTTCTGGTTTTATGACAATACGCCCATTTAGCAAATTATTGCCATTGATGAAGCTGTAAAGGCCTTTATCATCATAGGTTGGTGTGCCATGTAGCCCATCCCCAATTTTTGAGCTTACATCGTCTAATACAACCTGATTCCATTCACTCATACCATCACCTTTGCCAAGTTCTCAGCAATGGCTTGATTGAGCTTGGCTTCCTCTGCAAGCTGCGCCTCAAACTCTACTTTCAAACTGGTGAAGCGTTCCTTAAAGTCGAACTCGTCCTCGTCATCGGCTAAACCAACATAACGACCTGGGGTAAGCACATAATCCAGCTCAGCCACTTTCTCAAGCGGGACAGATGCACAGAAGCCTGCCACATCTTCGTACTCACCGTCTTTGTTACGCCAGTTGTGGTAAGTGTCCGTGATCAGCTTAATGTCTTCATCAGACAATACTTTTGTTCTGCGGTTAATGAGATGCCCTAAGTTACGAGCATCAATGAATAGGATTTCATTGCTACGATCTTTGTATTGGGTTGAACCAACACGATCACGACGCATAAACCATAAAGCTGCAGGAATCTGTGTGTTCAGGAATAGCTTGGCAGGTAGGTTCACAATACAGTCAATGACATTGGCTTCAGAAACCAAGGCTTTACGAATCTCACCTTCGCCACTGGTCTTAGAAGTAAGCGCACCTTTCGCAAGGACTACACCTGTCTGACCTTTAGGACTCATGTGATACAAGAAGTGTTGCATCCAAGCGAAGTTCGCATTACCTGCAGGTGGTGTACCAAGCTGCCAGCGAGCATCACCTACTAATTGCTCACCACTCCAGTCAGAGACGTTGAATGGTGGATTCGCAATGATGTAATCCGCTTTAAGGTCTTTGTGTGCATCGTTGAGGAATGAACCCTCAGAGTTCCATTTCACATGCTCTGAATTAATGCCACGAATTGCCAGGTTCATCTTGGCCAAACGCCAAGTGGTCTGGTTACTTTCTTGACCATAGATGGAGATGTCATCTACCAACCCCTGATGCGATTCTACGAACTTCTCAGACTGTACGAACATACCGCCCGAACCACAGCAAGGATCGAATACACGTCCTTTGTATGGCTCAAGCATATTGACCAATAGGCTCACAATAGATTTAGGCGTGTAGAACTGCCCACCTTGCTTGCCTTCAGCTAAAGCGAACTCACCCAGGAAGTATTCAAATACGTGCCCTAGAACGTCAGCAGAGCGCGATTTCGCATCGCCTAGTGCAATGTTACCAATCAGATCAATCAGCTCTCCTAGGCTCGTAGGATCGAGATTCTGACGTGCATAGACTTTAGGAAGTACACCTTTCAATTGAGGGTTGTCATTCTCGATGGCTTCCATTGCATCATCGACTAACTTGCCAATGTTAGGTTGTTTGGCTTGGTTTAACAGGAATGACCAACGTGCATTCTCAGGAACGAAGAAGACGTTGTATGCAGTGTATTCATCACGGTCTTCAGGGTCAGCTCCTGCAAACTCTCCTTCGCCTTCTACAAGCAGATTGTAGTGAGCTTCAAATGTGTCGCTAATGTATTTGAGGAAGATTAAACCAAGGACTACATGCTTGTACTCTGCAGCATCAATATTTTTACGAAGTTTGTCTGCTGTCTTCCATAACACAACCTCTAAGGGTTCTTGTTTGGTTTGCTTTGGAGTACGAGCCATATTGAATCCTATGATTATGCAGGTGTTTTCATTAAGGCAATACTACCAACAAGCACATGAGTAAGTAAGTAGCACGTCGACATTACTTGTCGTATATCTTTGAGATACCGAAATTATCGTAATACTTAAATTTCGAGGGATTGGCTTTGTATTGCTCAGATATAATAGGATTACCGCCACCTTTACTCTTACTAGGTTCAGCTCGGACAGGAAACTGACTGTCGTTACCGAATAAGATGAGTATGTTACTGAAACTTACCTACTTTGAGTGTTTTCATAGACACTATCAGCTTATGGGCATTACATCATTTATGAATGACGAGAGTTGGCATCATCATAGACAGCATTGTTTTCACGTCTGCCTACAGCAATCACGAGGACAACTACTTCATCATCAATGACTTCATAAACCAAACGATAACTAATGCTGCGAATTTTGATCTTGTAGCGATTAGGATGTCCTAACAGCTTGTTTTTGGGAATGCGAGGATTCTCCAAAACCTTGATCAACTTCTTCTTCAATGGCTGCTTAAAATCATGATGAGTATGTATAGTTTACCAATTTAAAACCTCCTGTTTTTTCAGCACATATCAGAATCTTTCAATCGGTATATTTCAGGTAAAAACTAGTAATCAGAAGTTATTCTCATACACATATAAAACAAGCATAAACATAAAAACAATAACTTAGTAAATTATTCTTCCACTTTTTTTATATTTAGTGTTATTAGTGCGTCGGCTTTAGCATTTCAGTCCTTGTCTGCCCTGCATTTAAACTTAAACCTGTTTGGACTGTTGGTTTATGTTGAACCGATATTGTTAGTGGCGGTTTCAAACGCCTTAGGGGAAAGCATTACTTCAGCAGAATGGCCAACCTATATCGCTATTTCGCTCGCAGTTTTTACCCTCATGCTGGAAGGATTACGCAGCTTTAAAAAGAATCGTAAATTAGCGACATAGGCATTTTTTATGCATATTTTCCTCTAGATCTCTTAAATTTAGCCGTCTAGGCATGATTTGGTGCTGAATCGAGAACAGACTTTTTAATCGTATTTAAATGGCTATTTGACTCCGCGAGTTACGTGCTGACACTTCATATTTAAAACGACATACCGTGAATTACAGCGGACCTTTTAAATGATGATATTGTCTCACAATACTATTCAATAAGCTGGAAAAGTTGATTGCAGGTTGGCTATGCAAATCTGCCTTGAAGGCAATACCGAGTCCAATCGTCGCGGTCTTATTCTTCAGGTATTTATATTTAATCCCTTCAATTTTGAGCTGTTGGGTAGACTCAGGCACCAAAGAAACACCCAAATTCGCCGCAACCAACGATAAAATTGAAACAATCTGAGGAGCTTGCTGTCCAATTTTAGGCGAGAAGCCATGCTGTTGACAGCTATTTAAAATCGCGGCATACAGCCCCGCACTCACCTCTGGTGGAGAGACAATGAAGCTCTCATGCTTAAATTCTGCCAAATCTACCACCTCATCTTCTGCTGGATATTGAATCGGCAAGGCTGCAATCAATTTTTCATCGATCAAATTACGAATCGTAATGGCTTTAGGATACTGCGCAGGTGGTCGCACAATCACAATGTCTAATTCATTATTCAACAAACTCTCAATCAAAATCAAAGAATTGGCTTCTTTTAATACCAAATTCACCTGAGGGTATTGCTGTTGAAATGCTTGAATGGCTGTTGGAATTAAAGTGTTTAAAATTGAGGTGCCTGTAAAGCCGAGCCGTAGTTCTCCCAATTCGCCATTGGCCGTACTTTGGGTCAATTTCACCGCATTTTTCAGTTGGTTCTGAACGGGCAAGACCATTTTAAGAAAAGTTTCCCCTGCTGGTGTCAGAGCTACACCATGAGAGTAGCGATAAAAAAGTTCTACACCGATTTCCCTTTCCAATTTTTTAATTTGCATACTCAACGGCGGCTGACTTATGCCGAGACGTAAGGCTGCTTTAGAGAAACTTTGCTCTTCCGCGATAGCAATAAAATATTGAATATTGCGCAACTCCATATATTAAAGCTATACCATTATTGAGTTATATATATTATACATATATGCATGTAGTTATTAAAATAAAGCTTCTCTCCATTTTAAATCCGCCAAGTTATGAAACTGAGCTCTTCACTAGAAGCAGATTGGTCTACCCCTCAACAGCCGATTCCACAGACCATCAGCCAAGGTACAGTTGAATATAAAAGAGCGGGCATGGCGCTGTTTTTGTTGGGCTTTGCCAGTTTTTCACTGATTTATTGCGTACAACCCTTACTGCCTAATTTAAGTCAGAGTTTCCATATTGCACCCAGTGCAAGTGCTCTAGCACTGTCCTTAACCACAGGCTTTTTAGCCATGTCGATCGTGCTATCCAGTGCCTTTTCACAAACATTGGGCAGAAAAGGCCTGATGTTTTTCTCTATGCTTTTGGCTTCTATACTCAATGTGGTATGCGCGATTTCACCGAGTTGGCATGTGCTCATGGTTTCAAGAAGCTTAGAGGGTTTTGTTCTAGGTGGAGTTCCCGCAGTTGCAATGGCTTGGATTGCAGAAGAAATTAGTCCCAAAAACTTAAGTAAAACCATGGGGCTGTATATTGCAGGCACAGCATTTGGCGGCATGATGGGACGTGTTGGCATGGGCATTTTGACCGAGTTTTTCTCGTGGCGTATTTCCATGGCCATTCTCGGCGTCATCTGTCTGTTCTGTGCATTAGGTTTTTTGAGACTCTTACCCAATTCACGAAATTTCATTGCCCAGCAAAGTATTTCTTTTAAGTTCCATCTACATGCATGGTATGCACACTTAAGTCATACACGACTGTTAAAAATCTATGGAATTGGCTTTTTACTCACCAGTGTATTTGTCACGCTGTTTAACTATGTGACCTTCAGACTGTTTGCAGCACCATATCATTTAAGCCAAACCCAGATTAGCCTCATTTTTTTATCTTATAGTTTGGGTATTATTTCCTCTTCGATTGCAGGCCATATTGCAGACCGAATAGGCAAAAAGCAGTTAATGGTTTTGGGCTTTTTGTGCATGCTCTTAGGCGTGCTACTCACTCTTTCTGCCTCGTTGTTTTTGATTATTCTCGGGATTGGCTGTGTGACCACTGGCTTTTTCATTGCCCATGCCATTGCTAGCAGTCGAGTTGGAGAACTCGCAATATCTAATAAAGGTCATGCTACTTCTTTATATCTGCTTTTTTATTATTTAGGTTCAAGCATTGTAGGTGCGTATGGCGGAAATATCTGGCAAAGCCATGGCTGGAATGGCATCGTTATATTAAATATTTTTCTGATTCTAATTGCACTCATCGTTATTTTTTCAATAAAACCGCTTCATTCTCCATCTGTTACCCATTAGGAATATTTACATCATGCAACAACACTTATTTGTTTACGGTACTTTAGGACCAAACAAACCCAATGCTCATATTTTAGAAGTGATTGCTGGTACATGGAGCAAAGGCTCTGTGAAAGGTTTGCTTAAGGAAGCAGGTTGGGGAGCAGAACTTGGCTTTCCTGGGCTAATGCTAAGCCCAGATGGACAAACTGTTGATGGATATATATTTAGTTCAGAGCAATTAGATACGCTGTGGAACAACTTGGATGAATTTGAAGGAAGTGAATATCAGCGTGTTTTAACTGAAGTCACTTTAGAGAATGGGCAGACGCAACAGGCTTATGTTTATGCGTTAAACCCAAATACATAAAAAGCATGACATCATATCGTTAGCGTATAAATGTTGCGCATACATCGAAAACTTATGCGGTATTTGAATGTTACCCTCTAATATTCAAGTACCGCTAATTTTTGAACCCTTGATATGCATTATCAAATTCATGCAAAGTTCTGTTTTTCTAACCATACCAGCAACCCAGACCAACTTTTAAAATCATCCACCGCACGTACAATACAATTTGGACTACGCTCCAAGAGCATTTTACTTAAGGCGTTGCCCGGCCCAATTTCTAAGACAACATCAGGCTGATTTTCTTGTATTGCAGTTAAACAAGCATCCCAGTCAATTGGATGATTCATTTGGTGAATTAGCGCGTTCACTGCGTCTGTGGTCTTAAAAAACTTATGTCCACCCGAACCACTAATCATGGCCGTGCATAAACGAGCAAAGTCTTGCTGCTGTAAAACTTGCCGATACGGCTGAACCGCAGCATCCATACATACGGTATGCGATGCAATGGTGACATTCAAGCGTTTAACAAAACGTGTTCCTCGTAATTCGAGTTGCAGAGCCAGCTGCTGTAAATTGGCATCATCCCCACCCACAACAAAAACTACTATCACTCAGTTTGATGGAAAGTGTTTAGTACGGGCATTTGATGGATCGGATCAATCTTAAAAAGTTCAGGTTCATCTGTCCACTGTTTGCAGATGAATTCGTAGGGAGTCAGGCCCCTGAGTGTTTTGAGTCTGCGGCCGAAGTTGTATGCAGCAATAAAATCAGCAAGGTAAATGCATAGCTGAGTGTGATCGTCGTAATGGAACCGTTTGACAGTAGCTTCTTTAATTGTTCGGTTCATCCTCTCGACCTGTCCATTGGTCCATGGATGCTTAACCTTGGTAAGACGATGTTCAATGCCACATTCAGTACAAATCCGATCAAAGATGTGCTCAGAGGCGTAGCGATCACAGGTGCGGTTCGTGAACTGGATGCCGTTATCTGTTAGCCCGTATGGATTCTATAGGGCACAGCCTTAACCAGATTGCGCATGAACTCCGCGGCTGCCATCTTACTGGCTTTAGTATGCAATTCAGTGAACGCGAACTTGGAAGTGCGATCAATTGCAACGAAGAGATAAAGCTTACCCTGTGCTGTTTGCATCTCAGCGATGTCGATATGAAAGTAACCAATGGGGTAGCTCTTGAAGCGCTTCCTGACAGGGCGATCACCTTGTACCTCAGGTAGTCGTGAAATACCATGCCGCTGCAAGCAGCGGTGTAACGACGAGCGTGTCAGATAAGGAATACTGGGCTGCAATGCATAAAGGCAATCGTCTAGCGGCAACAAAGTGCGTTTTCGAAAAGCAACAATTGCCGCCTCATCTTCAGGCGATAACACGCTTGAGCGAGGATTCTTTGGCCCGGTTGAAGATCATCTACTGAAGTACGTTTCTTCCATTTTGCGACGGTCTTTTGATTGATGCCGTAACGCTTGGCTAGCGTTCTTAAGCTCTCTTGACTATTTTGTATTGCTCGACGCACTGCCTATGTCGTTGTGGCGATGCTGTGTAGAACTTGTCCCATAGTGCTTCCTTCCATTTATCTGAGAATATTGCACCATTAAAATCTGGGACTAAACAACTATATAATTTTTCCCAATTACAAAAAAATAGTGTAGCAACTTGCTACACTATTTTTTTACTTTATTTTTCTAACATTCGTTTTAGGAACGTTTCTAATTCTTGTAAATTTAGATCATCAAATTGTCCGATTTTTAAAGATACCTTTAATGTATTATGGTCAAATTTGATATTACCAGCAACTTTCCCATCATATTCAATTTTATGTACAATTGAAGTTTGAATAACATCTTTCGTTTCTCTTGACTTAAAGATTTTTTCAGCTAGTGATGCCAATTTTGTCTGTTCAACTTCTTTTTTAAGCAGATATGACCAGGCTTCGAATAATGCTTCTTTAGCATATTCATGGTTTTCTTCATGATCTGATAGAAACTTTTTCACTGCTGTAGCAGCAGTCCGTGCTAATAATGACGGCTGTTTTTCCAAATCTTCAATCAACTCTCCAGGTAATTTTTCAAAAGATAAATATTTATACATATCTTCACGATTCATACCTAATGACTTTGCTAACTTCTGCTTATTTTTTTTTAATTTTTCATCCAAAGAAGTTAATCCAACATATATTTCATAATCTGTCAGATCTTCTCGCTTTAAATTTTCAGCTAATGTTAATAAAGCAACTTCTTCATCTGATGCATCAATAATGATTACTTCAATGGTGTTCTTATTGAGAAATTGGTGAGCTTTCAATCGTCTTTCACCAGCAATCAACTCATATTTATCATTTATTCTACGAACCGCAATTGGTTGCAATAGCCCTATTTCCTCAATTGATGCTGCTAAATCTTCAATATCTTGTTGATTAAAGAGTTTTCGAGGCTGGTTCGGACTAGCTTGAATATCTGTAATTTGTACATTACGTCTTAGCTCTTTGACATCTTTTATATGCTCCTTTTGGGCATTTTGATGCTTTTGAGTATTTTGCTGAAGACGTTTAGCCAATAGCTCTTTATTACTTACCATAGTATTTCCAGAATTATATTATCCGACACGTTGAACAATTTCTTGTGCTAAATTTTCAAAAGCTTTTCTAACTTTTGAGTTTTTATCAACAGATAATAAAGGTTGTTGCAAAATTGCAGCTTGATTAACCTTAGTGCTCATTGGAATTGTGGTATGCAATAATTCTCCAACTTGATTAAAAGCTTCATCTTTTATTAATTTACATACATTATGACGCTCATCATGTTTAATTAATAAAGCACCTAAGAGTTCTAATTTAGGGTTAACTCTTCTAATTTTACTTAAATGATTAATTAAATCAGTAACACCATAGAGACCGTATTGTGAACCAGATTCAATTGGGACAATAACATGTGTCGAAGCAGCTAAAGCATTGCTAGTTAGTAATTTTAAGCTCGGAGGGCAATCAATAAGAATGTAGTCATATAATCCTTCTAGAATTTCCAATTTATTTGAAAGTTCCTCGGATGGTCTTGGTACATCATCTTTCAATTGATCTTCAGTTTTACCAAGAGTTAATGAGCCATATATTAAGGAAACATTCTTAAATTTTGTTTCTTCTTCTAATGCTTCCGATAATAGACTTATATCACCAATAAGTAATTCAGCTGATGTAGTTTCAACTTCGCTAGGGTGTCTTAATCCTATATGTAAACTTGCATTTGCTTGTGGATCAAGATCAATGACTAAGACTTTATTTCCTAATTCAGCAAGTTCTGAAGCAAGATGTACTACGGTAGTTGTTTTCCCGCAACCACCCTTATGATTAGCTACAGCAATGATTTTAGTTGACATATTTGTATTAAGGAATTTACTTTGATTTCATTTAATATAAAGTTATTTGTAGCAACTTGCTACAGTTCCTTTGTCATATTTTTAAATTTAAAAGAAGTGGAAAAAAATTTAACTTTTTTAAAAATATAGCTAGCTAATTTTAATTAGTATTAATTAGTTAATTAGTTAATTATAATTAGACATATTTTATTTGTTTAAAAACAAATAGATATGATTTTTAAAGTGGAAGACATGTCACTAATAAGTGGAAGGTCTGTCATTGATAAGTGGAAGGTCTGTCACTGACAAGTGGAAGGCTTGTCACTAATGAGTGGAAGGTCTGTCACTGATAAGTGGAAGACTTGTCACTATGGTGGAAGACTTGTCATTATGATTTATTTTAACGTGGATTTTTTAGTTTAAAATATTATAATTCAATTATTTATGGTGTTGATAAGTTTGCTTTTCTTA
Organism: Acinetobacter sp. PC34; assembly: GCF_051789135.1. NCBI lineage: Bacteria > Pseudomonadati > Pseudomonadota > Gammaproteobacteria > Moraxellales > Moraxellaceae > Acinetobacter > Acinetobacter sp. PC34. Next base: position 34,461 of record NZ_CP196665.1, read on the forward strand.
GAATAAAGGTGGAAGGCTTGTCATTAGATGTTTTTGATTCTGTGGATAAACTATTTGTTTAAAATTTAATTGATAACATGATGTTTGATAGTCAAGAATATCTGAATGGTGGAAGGTTTGTCACTTGAATGGTGGAATATTTATGAAGTAATTCCACTTTAGATATGTTATAGGCTAGTCCTACTTTCAAGTTAATTGCTTTATCGACAAGGATGAACTATCAAAGGTGGAAGAATTGTCACTTATAAGTGTTTAATTCTATATTTATTCCACCATAAGATTGAATAGTATCTAAATTGCACTTTTATAGTGACACTTCTTCCACTCTTAGGGTGTTTGATGGTCATAAACTGAGTAAACTTAATATAAGAAAGTGAAAATAGTGAGCGGTTTGCATCTTCTTCCACTTTTGTGTATAACATATAGAAAATATTTTAATCTTTCCACTTATGAGTAATCACAACGAACCAGAAGAATTAGAACATCTACCTTATTGTATTGGTAATATTCGACATAATGGAGTAGTCAGTACAAGTAACCGTCTGATTAGACCCATTGAATTATCATCTAATGAGTATAAAGCTCTACTTTATGCAATGGCTGTTGCAAATTATGGTGAGAAGAATAATCAAGATCGTGAAATTACAGAGCAAACTTATATTTATTTGCATAAAGATGATTTAGGTGAATTATTAGGATTAGACAAAAAGAATTCCATTAATGTTGCTATTGATCGTATTTATAAAGAATTATCATCACGAGTAGCTCATTTTGTAATTGAAGAGCCCGTGGATGACAATAAGCGTAAAGTTAAAAAAGTACACTCAGTAGTTCCAATTATTCGTGAACTCCGTTGGGAAGATGATGCTAAAAATGCTTTGCAGATACGTTTCACCAGTGAAGTACTGCCATATTTTACTCGTTTAGCAAATGGAAATTTTACGACTTATCAATTGAAAGATTTATTTGCTTTGGACTCCGTAACCAGTATGAGTTTGTATTCATACTTTATCAAAAATGAATTTAAGTATGCTAATCAAGATTCTTATGAGGTTGAACTTTCACTGGAGAATATCAAAGCATTAATTGATATTGGGGAGAAAAAATATGATCGTTGGGTTGATTTTAGACGATACGTTTTAGACAAAATTATTGAAGAAATTAATGATAGGACTAGTCTTCAATTACAATACGATACCATCAAGAAAGGTCGACCTATTGTCGGAGTTCGATTTAAAATTCTTAATAGGCACGCCACTGAAGTCATTGCATCTAATACTAATGATAAGACTCAAATCTATTTAGACGTCAATTTTGATGATAATGCGCTTGTTAAAGAATTAGGTGCGAAGTTCGATATGACTGTAAGGTCTTGGTACATCTATGCAAACGACCCAAATTATAAACAGTTTAGTAAGTGGTTTAAGACAGAAGGGTGCTTAACTGAATCTCAAGCAAATGTGATAGTGAATGATATTATGTTCCAAATGGATTTTGCTGTAGCTGGCAGTTCAATGAGTGAATTTAAGCGAGAAATGAAATATAAACTAAAAAATAATCCAAATTTTGTAAAAGAAAATAGAAAACGTTTGAATGAAATATTTGGAAAAGACGTTATATGACTGTGTAGCAACTTGCTACACTTTTCACTATAAGGTGTAAAATAAGATTGATATCAGTTTACTTCATATTTTGATAGCTAATTATTAGACCTATGAACAAATTATTCATCCATTAAGGTAGAACATGAAAACTAATCCTTACATTCCTAACCACACACTTACGAAGACAGATCAAGGTTATGTTGTTAATTTTATCGTTAAACAAAATAAACCGATACCCGTATTTGAGAATATGTCACTTTGAACCGTACCGGGTTTGTCGGAGAGTCAATATTCTGAGAGACTATCCCGATGACAAAATTAAAATATACCTCTGAAATCAGAGAAAGAGCGGTTCAATTATTGATTGAATCTGAAAAAGATTATCCTTCTACTTGGGCTGCGATCACCGCTATTGCTCCCAAGATAGGTTGTACTCCTGAAACACTTCGTGCCTGGCATCAAAAGCATTTAGATCAGCAAAATCCTATTAAAGTACAACAGATATATGATCAAGAAAAAATGAAGCAAATGGAACGTGAAATTAAAGAATTAAAGCGTGCCAATGAAATTCTACGTAAAGCAGCCGCTTTTTTCGCCCAGGCGGAGCTCGACCGCCCACACAAATAATGGTGGATTTCATCCATAACAATAAAGACTTATATGGTGTTGATGCGATTTGTAGGATTTTACCGATCGCAGCTTCAACCTATTACCGGACTCTAGATCTCTGCGATGAGAAGCATTGCTTCGCAAGGGAACATCGAGCAAAGCGAGATTTACATGACTTGCATCATGCTGAGGAGATTAAACGAATTTGGAAGGAAAGTTCAGGTCGGTATGGTGTACGTAAAGTCTGGCAAAAACTGAAACGTGAAGGCTATATTATTGCACGCTGTACTGTTGCTCGATTAATGAAAAAGCTAGGTATACAAGGTGTTTGGCGAGGTAAGAACAAACAAACCACCCGTAGCCGAGATGACCAAAAACGGGCAGATGATTTAGTGAAACGGAATTTTAATGCTGATCATCCAAACCAACTATGGGTGGGTGACTTTACGTATATTCAAACTCATTCAGGCTGGGTCTATACCGCCTTTATTATTGATGTGTTCTCGCGAGCAATTGTTGGATGGAAAGTATCTACACGGATAAATACAGATATGGTGCTCGATGCACTTGAGCAAGCATTGCACGATCGAGGCATGCCTAAGAATGTGATTCATCATTCCGACAGGGGTGTGCAATATCTTTCGATTCGCTATACCAATCGTTTAGAAGCAGCAAATTTACGAGCATCAGTCGGTACAACGGGTGATTCATACGATAATGCTCTGGCTGAAACGGTGAATGGCTTATACAAAACAGAGGTGATTGAATATTTAAAAGCAGATTGGCAAGGTTTAGCGGATGTACAACTTGCGACATTAAATTGGGTAGATTGGTTCAATAAAAAGCGTGTACACAGTGCACTGGGTTATGTATCGCCTTTTGAGTTTGAAGCAATGTACTATGATAAGATTAACCCGTTAGGTCAGGTGGCCTAACTTAAATAAAAAAGTCTCCGACAAACCCGGTACGGTTCAGTTCAAAACCTATTTAGGGCATACCATTGTGAAAAAACATACCCAGATTGATAACTGTCACTATATTGATGTCGGTTCCTCTTATACCCAGAAGCTGTGTATAGTCAAAATTAAATAAGGATAAAGACGGTGATATAAAAGATCTCCTTACGAAGAAATGAAAAGCCATCAATATGATGGCTTTATCAAACGATAAATTAATAGGTTTTATAAGGTAAAAACTTGCCAGACAATACGACATTTACCCGGTCACCGTTCGGGTTTTCCTCACGCTGAATATCCATGCTGAAGTCGATTGCGCTCATAATGCCATCACCGAATTCTTCATGGATCAGCTCTTTAATAGTCGAACCATATACATTTACAACTTCATACCAGCGGTAAATTAAAGGGTCCGTAGGCACACTGGTCGGTAAAGAGCCTTTGTAAGGTACAATTTGCAGCCATGCTACTGCCTCATCACTAAGGTCAAAAATCTGACCAATTTTCTCTGCCTGCTGTTTATTAAATGCCATTTGTCCCAGGCAGGCAGCCGTTACCCATTCTTTAGAAAGACCAATTTCTTTGGCGACATCTGCCCATTTAATTGACTTTAAAACTTTCGCTGAAATGATCATGTCAGTTACTTGTTGACGATGGGTAATCATAAAAATCTCCAGATTATTTTTGAAATACATTTATGTGAATTTTCATTAATGCAGTTCTCATGCCAACTAGAGGACGAAATTAGCTTTAAATAGAGCGTAAAAAATTGAATGATTTTTAAATAATTTATGGTACAGCTTTTGCTTTATTTATAACAAGCATGGCAATGGCGCCATAACAAAATTACCTGTTCTGATATTTAAGGCAACGACGCCTAAGGTTTCAAAGACCTTAGGCGTCTTTTTGTTTAAAAACAGGTCCAGATATTAAAAATGAGGACGATGACATGGCATATCTTGCTCCTGCAGAGTTTGCAAAAAAAGTGGTAGATGCGGGTGAATCCAAATTACATATGGCAACCCGTGATGTATTGATTCGTGCCTTTATGGCAGGTGCGATTTTGGCACTGGCAGCAGTATTTGCCATTACCATAGCCGTGCAAACAGGATCAGCACTAATTGGTGCGCTCCTGTTTCCAGTTGGTTTTTGTATGTTGTATTTATTGGGCTATGACCTGTTAACTGGGGTATTTGTACTTACGCCGCTGGCATGGCTAGATAAACGCCCAGGGGTGACATGGGGACGTATTCTAAAAAACTGGGGCTTGGTGTTTGTAGGGAACTTTACAGGCTGTTTAGTCGTTGCAGTGCTCATGGCAGCGGTTTATACCATGGGTTTTGCAGCGGATCCAAACCCTGTCGGCGTGAAAATTGCGCATATTGGCGAGGAGCGGACATTAGGTTATGCCGAATACGGATTCGCCGGCTGGATGACTATTTTTATCCGTGGCATGCTGTGTAACTGGATGGTGTCATTAGGTGTCATTGGCGCGATGATGTCTACTACGGTGAGTGGCAAATTCATTGCCATGTGGATGCCAATTATGCTGTTCTTTGCCATGGGCTTTGAGCACTCTGTCGTTAACATGTTCCTGTTCCCATTTGCCATGATGATGGGCGGTGACTTCTCGATTGCTGACTACTTCCTATGGAATGAACTGCCGGTTGCTTTAGGTAATCTGGTGGGTGGTTTGGCATTAACAGGTCTGGCACTTTATACAACCCATGTCCGTACTGGTGTTAAAAAAGAATTTTAATATTCACCATTTTATAAAGGGATCATATAGATCCCTTTTTGAGCTTTCAGCATGAAAAAAACATTAAAAGTCAGTATTGGGCAATATTCTACTGCCGGAATTAAACACCAGAACCAGGATTTCCATGGAGTATATCTGCCCGAAGGACATGTGCTGAAACAGAAAGGTATTGCCTGTGTTATAGCGGATGGAATCGGTAGCAGTAATGTCAGTCATCTTGCAGCAGAAACCGCCGTTGGCAGTTTTTTATCTGACTATTATTCTACTTCAGATGCCTGGAGTACACAGACTTCAGCAGAACGGGTGATCCGCGCGACCAATTCATGGCTTTATGCACAGACTCAACAAAGTCAAGGACGTTTTGATAAAGACCGAGGTTATGTCTGTACCTTATCTGCACTGATTTTAAAACAGCAACAAGCCCATGTTTTTCATGTTGGTGATAGTCGTATTTACCGCATTCGCGATCATGAAATTGAATTACTGACCCATGATCATCGTGTCTGGTTGTCTTCAAGAGAGCATTATCTTAGCCGAGCCTTAGGTGCCGACTATCGTATTGAAATTGATTATCGAAATATTGAGCTCAAAGAAAAAGATATTTTTTTACTGATGACGGATGGGGTCTATGAATTTGTCACAGATCAACAATTATTAGATTTAATTTTAGTAGATGCAGATTTAAATCAACTTGCCAAAGCATTCGTTGAAAAAGCTTTAGAACAGGGCAGTGATGATAACTTAAGTCTCCAGGTGATCCATGTAGAACAGCTGCCTGAACTGAATCAGTTTCATATTCAGCAGGATTATGTATTTCCACAACAGCTCAGTAAAGGTGAAGTGTTTGAAGGCTATGTGATTGATAAAATTTTGCACCAAAATCATCGCAGTTGCCTGTATTTGGCACACGATACTCAGCAGCAGCCCTTGGTTATAAAAACTTTGGGGGTAGATTTACAGCAAGATAAAAATGCCGTAGAGCAGTTTCAACTCGAAGATTGGGTATCGAAACGTCTGAAACATGACAACCTGATGCAGTGTTATCCACATAACACTGAGAAAAAATATTTATTCCAATGTTATGAATATTTACAGGGTGAAACCTTGGCTCAATGGCTGCATCGCCAAGAAAAGCCTTTAAATCTGGATGAGATTTTACCAATTTTGCAACAAACAGCCTTGGCTTTAAATGCAATGCACCGGCTGGAAATGCTACATCAGGATATACGACCAAAAAACATCATGGTTATAAATGCAGAAAATGCCATGAAAATTAAACTGATTGATTATGGTTCAACGGCAGTAAGAGGCCTGGTCGAAATTAATCCTAAAAATGCGAATCGAGCACTCGGAACCTTGGCATTTATGGCACCGGAGTATTTTATTGATCATTCGCCATCTGTACATTCAGACCAATTTTCTTTGGCGGTAATGGCCTATTATTTATTCACCAAACAATTACCTTATGGGACAGATTTAGCTCGCTGTAACAGTTTAAAGCAGATGAAAAAAGTTCAATATCATTCCATCAGGAAATATCGGCCAGATTTACCTATATGGTTAGATAAAATTTTAGGCCAAGCGCTGAGTATTGAACCGATACATCGTTTTGAGGCCTTGTCTGAACTCATTCATAATCTAATGCATCCTTCCAAAGAATTATTAAACTCTAAACCACCAGCAATCATTGAACGAGATCCTTTACGTTTTTGGCAAATGAGTTGCGCCGTATTAGGGCTATTATTTTTACTGAGTATTGCATGGCCATTTATTTGAAAAGATAGGATCAAACCATGCTTAAAATTGAAGGTACATAGATAAGTTTTTATTCAAACAGCTTTGTTGCACAAAGATTTGAAATGCAAAGCGCCCCTAATTGAGCTAAATTTAAGGCGTAATTTGGGTAAGTGGTCGACCTAATTCCGTAAATCTGTTGAGGACTGCTACACGTGCATGAATCTCATTGACTTGGCTATCAAAACGCCTTGCTCTGAGTTTATCTCCTAATAATTTAATGCAGTGCATCTTAGTTTCAACCAAACTTCACCGATGATAGCCTGATTTTTTCCATAGTGTCCTGCCTGAGAAGCACTGCTTCCAAGATTAACTGTTCGAAGTAATTCATTTCGATCTAGCGAGCTGCTCTTTGTATCTTTCCAAGGTTTCGCATTTTTTTCTAGGTGGAATCACCGCATGCGCTTGCTGATCTGCAATGACCTCACGGCATTGCTTGGTGTCATAAGCTCCATCGGTATAAACAGAGTCAATCTGCTCATCTTGTGGAATCTGATTAAGTAAATCACCAAGCACCTGTGAATCACTGACATTATTGGTTGTAAGCTGAATAGCGCGTATTTGTAGAGTTTTAGCATCTATGCCAATATGAAGTTTACGCCATTGGCGACGATATTCAGGTCCATATTTCTTGCGTTTCCATTCGCCCTCACCTAGAAACTTCATGCCTGTAGAGTCTATGAGTAGATGCAGCCCATCGCTACTTTTTTGGTAATTGATTGCAATATTAATATGCTTTTGTCTTCTACAAAGCGTGGTGTACGAATATCACTGATATTCGTAGCTGCTCATCCGCAAAGTTTAATCAGACTTTGCACAAAGCCAGTGACCATACGTAAAGACAGACGGAGTAAGGATTTAATCATTAAGCAGCATTGGATGGCTGCATCGGAGTAGGTTTGATTTCGCCCTTATTTTGCCTTTTGATGGAGCATACCATTGCGTAGCAGGATGAAACCAAATGGCAATATTTCCGCGATGAACGAGTGCTCGGTTATATGCGGGCCAATTGGTTGTGCGGTAGATTTTATGTGTAGGCTTCTTCATTTGAAAATTATATCGCTGAAAAAGCCTTTACAGATAGGTTTGTGCAACAAAGCCTCTATGAACTTAAAGTAACATGTTCTAAATTTAACATAATGGCGGTTTTACGAAATTAAAAAATCCTAGACTCAAATCTAGGGTTTAAATTTAAAAAAATACATAAAAATTAATAACATGGTATTAATATTGTCCCATTGTAATTTGTTTCAATTCTAATGAATTATGAAACTCAAAATGTAAATAATTATCAAATATTTTGTATTTAAGCCAACTGTTACTTTCTCTTTCGGGGGTTCCAAATAAATTAGCTACAGATTGCATCGTACTTTTGTGATTAATACCTGTGATCAGATTTTCTAAAAATGGGTATGGGTAATATTCTTCATTCTCTTTGACGTAGATGAAAATGGTATCTAGTATCTGATGTTCATTAAACCTGAACGTAATACCTCTCTTAAAAAATTGCCAATAGGATAGCTTTTCTCCACCAAAATTAGTCTCTAATGAGTCAAACTCACTTGCAACAAGAATAACTGCTTTCAAAATATCTGAACTTGACTCTTTAGTTCCAAGACAAGATAAAAAAACCTCTACATCACCTGAAAAATTCACTTATGACATACCTAAATCAAAATTTTCTTTATCCTTTGGTTTTTATCATATTAAAAATGAAATCTCTGATTCAAAGTTAAAATTTTCAAAAGCTGTATCCATTTAACATAAATCTCTTATACGAATTCTAGCCCTGCATAGGGCGGGCTAGATATAGCGATTAGACCCAATTCTCTAGCTTCAGACCATCAATTCGTTCAAATTCTTTTGTATTGTTCGTAACTAATACAACATCCAATGCCAAAGCATGAGCAGCGATCAGCATATCTAAGCTACCAATCGGTTTACCTGTAGATTGAAGATTCTGGCGTAATTTGGCGTAATGCCAAATCGCCTGTTCATCGTAAGGAAGAATCTCTAAAGGTGACAAAAACTTGTTTAACGCCTGTTTATTGCGTTCAGATCCAGACTTCTCTACACCAAAAGCCAGCTCAGATGCCGTGATACTCGAAATCGCAAGCTGGCCGAGTTGATATTGCTTAAAGCGCTCAAAAACTTGTTGAGGCTTATTGTTGATGACATAGATACAAATATTTGTGTCTAAGAGGTAAATCATCTGAACTCCTCACGGAGCTGTTCGCCTTGATCAGCTCGCTCCAATTGGAATCCAACCTCAAACTCATTTATTGCTTCTAACATGACATCCCAAGGATTGTCGATGGGCATGAGTAATACACCACGACCGAAGCTTTTGATGGCCACTTCCGTGCCATTAAAGCGAAAGGCTTTAGGCAAGCGAACAGCCTGACTGCGACCAGTTTGAAATACTTTCGCAATTTCCATAATTACCTCCCGAAACCAAGATATATATCATTGATATATATCTTAACATTAAATCTTGTAAAGTCAAAGTGAAATTAAAATCATAAGGCAATAAAAAAGCCCGACATCCTGTCGGGCTTTTTCATATCGGGGTGCTCGTCTTACTGATCTCGTGCTGCCCATTCCTTGCGCTATTTTCTTATTCTTGTTTTCTGGAAACATCCAGTTCCCTTATGTATTCATCATAGGGCTAATGCTTTGGATTACCAATCCTCAAAAATCTTAAATTCATGTAAGTTTTAGCTTACAAAGTTGGCCTATTTTATCCCAAGAGTTGTCCGCAGAAATTGGGGATTATTTCTGAACTGTGACCCTTGAGAAATCAGGAAAAAATGCAAAAACGAATGTTTTTTGATCAACTTTATTGGCTAAAAGTTACAGTTTTGCTTAAAAAGAAACCGACTTGTTTCCAAGTCGGTTGAACGAGAACGTTCCAGAGGGTATGAATAACGATAAGATACTGATCTTAAAGTAATATTAAAAACACTGTTATTCACCAATTAAAATGTCTATGCGATAAACCATTTAAAATGTCCTGTTTTTAACCACAAGAGTCAAGCACAGGATTTAAATTTCTTTGTTCAATAACAGCTTTCTGAGCTTTACGACTCGGCATACTTTTCTTGGCCCGGGAACATTTATTTTGTTTTTCCAATACTTCATGTTGCTGTTGAATATGCGCCAGGACTGAACCTAACCGTTTATTCTCAACAATCTCATTTTGCTGTAGCCCAGCCAATTTATTGAAGATGCTGTAGTTGAGCTTTCGTCCTTCATGCATGAGGGCCAAAGTGCCATCCGGATACTCCAGAATTGAAATGTTTTGATGATGTGTTTTCGATGCGTATAGCAATTTTAAATAGGCAAGAGTTAGGGACTTCAAAGTGGATTGGTGCATCTTTGAGCTCTAATTTAATACCAGATCAAGATAAGCAAAAACATCAAGATACTGTAGAGAGAGGTTTGTTAGAAATGCAAAAATTTATTGGAGATTTAGGTCTAGTATGATTGATTTTCATGCACATTTAGACCTCTATCCTAATGTGGTTCATGTTATACAGAATATCGTAAATATGAATATGTATGTTCTATCTGTAACTACAACACCAAGTGCATGGGAGGGGACGAATGCACTTAGTATCAATTTTCCTCGTATAAAGACTGCATTAGGACTACATCCTCAAATTGCACATGAGCGGTATTCAGAACTCCCATTATTTGATCGATTGATTTCTAAAACTAGATATATTGGTGAAATTGGTTTGGATGGTGGAAAGGAATTTAAAGATCATTGGAATATACAAACGATGGTTTTTGAACATATTTTAAGAGCATGTACAAACGCTGGTGGAAAAATACTTAGTATTCATAGCCGTCATGCAACTAGCGAAGTTCTAAACTTTATTGAAAAGTATCCAAAAGCTGGAGTGCCAATTTTACACTGGTTTACAGGCAATAAGACTGAGTTGAGAAGAGCAATAAGTCTGGGCTGTTGGTTTAGTGTGGGACCTGCGATGTTAAAAAGTAAACGTGCTATAGAGCTCGTCAAGGAAATACCTATTGATAGGTTAATAACAGAAACGGATGGACCATTTGCTCAAGTTAATAAAGTATCTGCAATGCCGTGGGATGTTGCAATCGCACTCAAACAATTAAGTGAAATTTTAAAAATGCCATATAGCGAAATAGAAAGATTGATTCATAATAATTTTTCTAACTTATTATTAAGTTAGAAAAATTTAAGGATGTTGAGGAAATCATGGTTGAATAGCCACCAAAATTCTAAACACATATAACCTTTTTTGACCTACTTTTCCTAATAGTTGATTAATATCTTGGTTTGGCATGAAGAGTCATAGGTAAAGTGCCTTATCCCGTTGCATTAATTTCTAAATAATTGATAGGAATCTTATTGAATTTTCGGTGTATCATATACCTATATAGTTGAATTAAATAATATAAGTTTCTATCTATTCGTTTAAATTTAGAGAATGTACTATGGCTGCAAATCATGTCGAGCATTCAAGGGATTGGTCGAAGATTAAATCTCTTTTGGAGCTATCCACACGAGCCCCATCTGATTCGCAGAAATTCTACAGTTTAGAACAACAAAAAGAAGCTGAGGATTTAGCAACATTTTTAATGTACTCTTCACTTACAACAGAACCTCTAGATAGAAACTGTGTAACTGGGCTTCTTGATGGTACTAAGTTATGGGAACGTAATGGCGAACTTGTACCGATTAATAAAGGCATTGAAATTGAATATTTAGAAAAATGCTGCCTTATAACATTTGAGGCTGATTTCCTTTTGCTTACTTGTAACTTAGAACACGACCTTGAGCGGCAAGTTGATGACTCTCTAGTTCCCATAATAGAAACTCTTAGAACTTTACAACATATCCAGTATGGTCAAGATGGATATAAAAAAACCAACCTCTGTGTATCGGAAGATATATGGGATAGAGAATTCCCTAGCACATCCATTTTATTCAACTATGTTAAAAAAGAAGATAATTTTTATGTATTTAACGGAAGAGAGCATAACCTTAACCAGTTAGTTAGTACCTTTTTATGGCAGATGTTACTTTCCAACTCCGCTAACGCTAATGAAGCCTTTGGAAAATGGCTACGTATCATGCGATTAACGTGTAGTTGTGCTCTCCCTATTCTTAATTATGTGACTTCAGAAGCAGAGTACAAAGCTTATACAGTCGAGCTGACAAAACATTTACTAGAGCTACCTGTACCTAGAGATTTAACACGTTCAATATCAAATAGTAATTTTTTTTCAGACATTGTTCGCAACTATACTCCAGTGATAACCATGTCAATTGACCTTTTACCAACGAGCGGAACAACGAATAATACTGACAAATGTGTAAACCAGCCTAGAAAAAATGTGATTACAGAAAGCTCTCTGCCTTCCTTTAATTCTCATTCATCACTTCAGGTTAGTAAAAATGAATTTTTTCAGATACAGGAGCATTTAGAAAGCAGAACTTATCACCACAGGGTTGGATACTTTTATAGTTGGTTAGTTTCGGATTTTTTAGAGGAAAGCATTTGTATTGATAACCATTCGCTATTTTATCCTCATAAACTTATAGAACTGATTGAATTTTCTTTGGAACACCCTTTACTTAAACAACTACTCTTTAGTGATTTGTTTCGATTTCGATTATTACCTAAATATTTCTGCTTTCTCCTATCTAGAGTAGATACATGTAATTTCGCAATATTTTGGTTTTCCTATTTCTATAATGACATTGCGAATCAGATTTCAAATCGCAGCATTTTAGAAGAATTAGAGATTTTTATTTCCCGAAAATATTCAGAAACAAATTCTAACAACTTTCATTGTAGTGAAGACTTTATTGATATTGTTTTTGTATTAACTGATAACTTACGGTTGTTTAAAAATGACTTTAAAGATTCACGTTACTACACATGGCAGAGTAAAACTTGAAGTGCGACATAAACCACCTAATTAATTTAAAGGGTTTATGGAGTATATAAAATTGTCATACCATCATCTTAACTTTGAAGATCGTACTGCATTAATGCTTGAGTCAAGAAAAGAAGGCTTTTCAGCCAGAAAATTTGCTGAACTCATTAAAAGACATCCTAGTACGATCTATCGTGAGCTTAAAAGAAATAGCATCAATGACGTTTATCAAGCTCGATATGCTTCTGATAACACCTTCGCTAGACGTAGACGTGGTCACAGAAAACTCAAAATCGATTCAATCCTCTGGAAATTTATTGTTGAAGCGATCCGTTGTTTATGGTCTCCTCAGCAAATAGCAAAGCGTTTAAAGACATTTCCTGATTTGGATCAAACAATGAATGTAAGCCATACAACGATTTATTCAACGATACGAGCATTACCCAAGGGTGAGTTGAAAAAAGACTTATTATCCTGTCTGCGTCATGAAAATAAAAAGCGAAAAGCTAACGGTGAACCTAAAAAAGATTCTATATTACAGGATATTAAAACTATTCATGAGCGCCCAGCCGAAGTTCAAGAAAGAAAAATACCGGGTCATTGGGAAGCTGATTTAATTAAAGGTAAAGACAATAAAAGTTCGATAGCAACACTTATTGAACGAAATACACGGCTCTGTATCTTGGCAACATTACCTGATGCAAAGGCAGAATCAGTGCGCAAGGCTTTAACTGAAGCTCTGAAATATTTACCTGCAGAACTGCGTAAAACGTTGACCTATGACCGTGGACGCGAGATGTCAGAACATAAAATACTCGAAGAAGATTTAGGCATAGATGTATATTTCTGTGACCCACATTCACCTTGGCAAAAAGGCACATGCGAAAATATGAATGGTTTAATTAGGCAATATTTACCTAAAGGGATTGATTTAAATCAGGCAGATCAGCATTATTTAAATCAAGTTGCCATGTCACTGAATACTCGTCCTAGAAAGGCGTTAGATTGGCTTACACCATTAGAGAAATTTGCTCAGCTTGTTGATTATCATATGGCTTTTGAAACTGTCGCACCTCATGTTTGAATTCGCCCATTATTTGACAACTTTTTAAAGCATCAACAGCCTAATCAAATACTATCAATGATTGATAGTATTAAAAAAGTGGATTTAAGCGAACACGCTTATCCGAATCCAGCGATTTTTAATCTCAGTAATAACAAATATTTCTTGTTATGGTGGCTATATGATTTCATCGATAGGAATTCTCTTGATACCGCTCAGGTGTATATAAGTGAATTAATTAACCTTATTACTAATGAGCTAGAGCAAGATCTAATATTAAATCTTGAAGGGAAAAAATCAAACCTAGATGCTTCAATCCTTATTAAACAGTTCCCTTGGTACAAATTAGTTATTGAAGATAATGTACAACGGATATTGTCAATTTCTAAAAGACATAAAACTGATTGGTCATCTGCTCTGCTATGCACAAATGATTCTCCGTATGAAGCGAAAAGAGCTATAAGTTGTTACTTTCAAATACTGATGTCGGTTGCAAATCATGACTCTTGCCAACATTTAAATAAATTGCATAAAAGAAATATATCTATCGTTGACAATTTAGGCTTTGGCACTAATGAAAGAGTTGGATTATTTCACACTATTGGAGTAAATGCTTACGATCTATGGCCTGATTTTTGTGTCTACATAAACAAAATCGATGATTCAGACTTCGAAAGCTTTCTTGATTCAAATGACGAGATCCTAACAAACTCACAGCTTTTCCAATTGATGGAGGCTTGTATTCATCCTGCAAGAAAAGAGCTTATCAAATTAGCAATCACAAAACTCGCAGTAGACAATATTGATAAAAGCTCTTTAGATGTCTTAGAAAAAACATTCGTATCAGCATACAGTGCTTCTGAATTTGACCTAGCTCTGACCGTTCTCACTCAAGCTAGTCATGAGCTGAATGAAGGTAGGTTCAAAAATCAGCACCATCACCTCTTTGCTGAAAAACGCCAATTGATAAAGTGTTATCAATATAAATTAGACGTTACATTATTTGCTATTAATCAAGATGAATACGACCCTGATTTTCAATCTCATATTAACGATATCCCTATTCCATTTACCTATAACGAGAAAAATCATTACAACGAATGTGAACATTTTAGACGCTACTATCTAGCATACTATTTAATCGATAAAGATACCAATAAGAGCATTCGTATTTTGGAAAGATTGGTCGAAGATACTAATAACCCAGAACATATTCTAATGCTATTACATGCGTATCTTGCTAACCATCATGAAGCTTCAAATATTACTTTGATTCGAAAGGCTTTGTCAGAAGTAAAACAGTCGGCAAAAGCACAATGGTCTGATATCCCGAGTTATCCATTACCGTGGATATCAGGAGTAATGCATGCTTACTTAACGATTAATGACATCAGTTCAATGAGGGAAACATGGAAACTATTGAGCTCAGCTCAGAAATTTCTTCCTCAGTTACTTGCACCTTACTGTGAATTACTGCTCAAGCATAAATTCGTAAAAGAAGCAGATATAGCATTTTCAGCTTATATTAAATTCCTAGGTCAATACGAAGCTCTGTCAGATGAATTAGCCAAAATCAACGACTCTATAATGAATGCTTTAGCGAAGGAGTCATCTGCTACGCAATATATCCATCGTTTTGCAGAAAGGAATCAAAGAAGTACTCAGCAACTAGCAACTAGCTTTAAACTGATTAACGGTAGTAATGTCGAAACATATGTGAAGATAACAAATAACAGCACTGTTGAAGAGTATTTAGTTGAAATAGTTTCTTCAGTCTCTAAAGAATTGCTTAGTCGCAGTAAAAATATTTACATACCTGTTAAAGATGAGGAATCCTCATCTGGATATTCTAGTAAGCCAGCAAACGAAGATCGAATTAATCAATGGTTTTGTAGTCTTTTTAACATGAGAGAAAAAAGCTCTCCACTTCATATTTCGGATCAAAGTCAAATAGGTAGTTCATCTTCAGGTAAAAGCTATGGTGAGGTGGATGGCGTTATAGTAGATAACAATCAAAGTAGACGTATTGCGTTATTTGAAGCGTTTCGCCTTCTTAAATGGGGTACTACCGATATCAATGACCATATGGATAAGTTGGCGGGGTATGATCAAGAGGGCTTTAATACGATATTTGTTGTCGTATATGCATTCGATAAAGATTTTGTCACTCTCTTAGATAAGTATAAGAACCACATAAAACAACGTCAGCACAAAGGTTTTGCCAAAGTAAAAGGTTATGTTCTTGAGACTGTAAATGGTGAAGATTCAGACACCTTTTGGATGGGGAAAGAAGAACTTCAACGTGGTAACATTACCGTTTCGATTTATCATGTCGTCATTAACTTTTACTGTGAAAAAAGTATTGAACCATAAACTTGTTCAATGCGGTTGAATTTTTCCATACATTTTCTCATGCAAACTGGATTTGTTTTATTTCTATTCGTAATACGAAATTGTCCAAAAATGAGATAGAAATTCTTTAATTTCTTTATGATATTAATAAATATTTCCAATATAGCTTATTTATATACATAAATAAAAAATCAGCAAGCCACTGATAAGCTTGCTGATTTTTTTGCTTCTTCAACTTATACACTTTCAACTAGAAAGATCACATGAAGCTCCTTTTTTTATTTCTGTTGATAGCATTAATGAATGATTTCACATTAATGTAACAATCTCGAAATATGTGTCAAAAATCTCGCATTATCTGTCATTCAGCGGCTATAAGTCTAAATTTAAATGACACCTGTCATGTCGTTCCATGACAGGTGTTGTGTCGTTTATGACACCTGATGTGTCGTTCAACGAGAATATAGACATTTCTATTTTGGAGTTACACTTAGTGTTATTCACCAATTAAAATGTCTATGTGATAAACCATTTAAAATGTCCTGTTTTTAACCACAAGAGTCAAGCACAGGATTTAACTTTCTTTGTTCAATAACAGCTTTCTGAGCTTTACGACTCGGCATACTTTTCTTGAGACGGGAACGTTTATTCTGTTTCTCCAACTCTTCATGTTGTTGCTGGATATGCGCCAGAACTGAGCCTAATCTTTTATTCTCAACCACTTCATTCTGCTGTAGTCCAGCCAGTTTATTGAAGACGCTATAGTTGATCTTCCGTCCTTCATGCATGAGGGCCACAGTGCCATCCGGGTACTCCAGAAATGAAATGTATTGCCCAACAAGCTTATGATTCAGCTCTGTCGGTTCAAGCAAATAAATACACTTGTCATAGGTGATGGTTAGGTTCTTCGTGACCTTACGCGGTTCCTGCCAAGTGAATATATCCTCCAGCTCAGCATCAGATTCCGTTAAAGATCGATGTAAATTCTTCGAGTTTCTCGCACACTTGGCAAACTTCTGATTGAAGTGCTCAATGAAGCAGGGTAGCCATGCATTGGCTTCGGCAATTGAACTGATGCCTTCCAGACGCATCTCCTTGATCAAACGGTCTTGAAGGGTTCTATTCGCGCGTTCTACGCGACCTTTAGCCTGTGGTGAGTTGGCAAAGATAATATCAATATTTAACTCGTTCAGAATCCGCCCAAATTGCGTGATCTGGCTGTCTTTCCTGGATTTCTGATTAACTCTGAATACCGAATGTTTGTCGCTATAAAAGGCCAGAGGTTTGCCGTATTGTTCAATGTAGGCTCGGGTTGAAAGCATATAGTCGAAGGTGGTTTCCGCCTCACAGAAGCGTAGATGCAACAGCTTTCCAGTGGCATCATCGATATACACCAATAAACAGCACTTAGCAGCGCGTCCTTCGAACCAGTCATGATATGAGCCATCAATCTGGATCAGCTCACCGAAGCAATCCCGGTTATAACGTGGCTGATATGGACGTTTAAGGCGCTTGGATCGCGGAATCCAGAGGTCATTGGCCATCATCCAGCGCCGAACCGTTTCTACCGGGATATTCAGGTCAAATATGCTGCTGAGCTTCTCATGCGCCAAGGTAGGTCCAAAGCCCAGCAGATGTTCAGAAATAATGGAAAGACATTTTGATTTTAATAACTCATCATGGCGATGATGGCCAGGTTGACCACGACTGGCATGTGCCAGACCTGAAACACCGTCTTGATTGAGTTTCTGCAATAACCGGGTAATTTGACGAGTGGAAAGATTCAGGATTTCAGCAGCACGGACCTGGGTAATACGATGATCTCGAACGTCTTGCAGAACTGCAAGACGTTGAATTTCCTTGTCAGACATAGTGATCAACATCTCTAATTTATATCCAGTCCATGATGGTAAAAACCATCATAAACTAGACATTTTTATTGGTGAGAATATAGACACTTTAAATGGTTTCTAACAAAGGCATTTCGTATAACGCCCATTATGTTAAATGGAACCTTCTTTAGTTGAATATTCATACTTTCAATGGAGCAAAACTTGCAGAATCTTGTCTAATTTGTAATCCTTGCAGCCAAGGGTGTCTAGCTGAGCTAAGGCAGGTATTTGTTGTAGTCGGGCCGCTATAATATTGATAAAGAGCGCCTGTATGTTTAATTTCAAGATTTTTAATAAAGTCTCTACGGAAGTGTTGACGATAAAAAATGACCTTCAGCTTAATTCTGAAATTCAACTTATAACAAAATATAAGACCTCTACTTCTGAAGATTATAAAAAAGCAATTATTTTGATCTTTAAAGAACGTGGTTATTCAGCTTTAGAGATTGGTCAACTATTGGAAAATTAAAGTAAAAGATTTATTCTGATCAGATAGGCACCCTTATTTAAAGGTGCCTATTCATTTTAGAAATTCTTAAATTTCAATCTGACTACCTAGCTCTACCACCCGGTTAGAAGGGATTTTATAAAAATCACTGACAGGGCTGGTATTTTTTTGCATTGCGACAAATAACTTTTCACGCCATGTAGACATCTTGCTGGACAGACTTGGAATTAATCTTTCTCTAGAAACAAAGAAGCTGATATTCATTAAGTCATACTCAAGATCCAGTACTGAAAAAGCTTGTTTCAATGAATGAGGCACATTAGGCTCTTCTTTAAATCCATAATGGATCGTTATTCTGAAAAAACCATTCTCTAGTACTTCAGTAACGATTCGCTTAGCTTCATCAACATACGGGATTTCAGAAGTCTTGATTGTCACCAAAAAATTACGTTCATGCAGAACTTTATTATGCTTTAGATTATGTAAAAGCGCATGGGGTACGACTTGAGGCGTTCCAGTTAAAAATACGGCATTTCCACTCACTTTCTGACCTGTCTGTTCAAGGTGCTCAAGAAACACATTCAGTGGAAGCGTGTCCTTCTGCAGTTTGTCCTGAAGAATCTCTCTGCCTTTTTTCCAGGTCATCATGAGGGTAAAAACAATAACCGCAATAACGACTGGTACCCAGCCTCCAATCAGGACTTTTAATAGGTTTGAACTCAGCAAAACCAGATCAATAAAGGCGAATGGAATAATGAACAGTAAGACTTTCCATGTTTTCCATTTCCAGTAACTATAAGCCAGAAAAGCTACTAACAGTGTGTCACAGAACATGGTCACAGTGACGGCCAGACCATAAGCACCTGCCAACTTGCTGCTACTTTCAAATATTAAGATCAAGATGGTGATAGAGATAAACAGGAGCCAGTTCAGTAATGGAATATAAATTTGTCCAATTTCCGAAGCGGAGGTATGTAAAACTGTAAGCCTAGGTAGATATCCCAACTGTATTGCCTGTTTAGCCATAGAGAATACCCCACTGATTAAAGCCTGTGAGGCAATCACTGCAGCTGCAGTAGCCAGAATAATCATAGGATATAGAAGGGCTGAAGGCAGAAGCAGGTAAAAAGGATTGGTGATAGCCGAAGGATCTCTTAACAGTAATGCTCCTTGTCCAGCATAATTCAGCATCAGACATGGCAGTACAATTAAAAACCAGCCTAACTTGATCGGTAAAATACCAAAATGTCCCATATCCGCATATAAGGCTTCACCACCTGTTACTGTTAAAACCACAGCTCCCATCACAAAAAATGAAATAAGAGGATTGTTAATAACGAATAAAAAAGCCCAGTGTGGGCTGAATAATGCAAGAACAAATGGACTTTGAATAATACTCATAATGCCAATGGCACCAATAGATAGGAACCATAACAGCGTAATAGGACCAAAAAACTTCCCCATCATTGCAGTCCCATGTTTTTGAACGGCAAAGAGAGCTATAAGAATTCCAATACTGATTGGAATAATGAAGCGATCAAATGACGGGGCAGCAACAGAAAGTCCCTCAACTGCAGATAAAACAGAAATAGCAGGGGTGATGATACCGTCACCGAAGAATAAGGATGCTCCAATGAAACCTAAGATAATGATTGCCAGTCTTTTTCCACGGGACAATCCTTTTTGCCTAAGGTTTAAGGCGAGTAATGCCATGATACCCCCTTCACCATTGTTATCAGCTCTCATGATCACCAAAACATATTTAAGCGAAACAATTAAGGTAATGGTCCAAAAGATTAAAGAGAGAATTCCCAAGATATTAAGTTCATTAATAGGTAGCCCGCGTGTCGCATGAAAGCTTTCTTTTAATGCATATAATGGACTCGTTCCTATATCGCCGAATACTACTCCTAGTGCAGCCAGTGTTAATGCTGGTACTGCCGACTTACTCACATTATTTTGCATATATTTGATTTACAAAATTGGGGAGCCTCGAATTTTATCATCTGGCTTCTCATGAAATTGCCTTGTACATAAAAACCCATACTTTCTTAGAGTGTTATAGTTTTTCTAGCTAAGCCTGCACTATATAGGTGCTATTTCACTTATAAGTAATCCAAAAATATATGATTCTCTAATAGATAATTTTAAGTTTTTTCTAAAATTAACATAATACACCTTATACGAAGGCAAAAATGGGAGCTATAAGCTCCCATTTTTAGTCTTTAATTCGCTTTTTCGCTTCGTCATAAACTATGCTATCAGCTCGTTTTCCGACGGTAATGAGCAGGATAACTACCTGATCATCTTTAACTTGATAGACAAGTCGGACACCAGCTTTTAATAATTTGATTTTATAGCAACCTGCAAGATCGCCTCTAAGCATATTCTTTGGAATATGTGGCTGCTCTATGACTTTGGCTAGTTTCTTTTTAAATTGATCTCGTATAGCAACAGGGAGTTTTTCCCATTCTGCTATAAAGTCCTTGTGACGTAAAAGCTTATAAGTCATCTAATGTGACTTCCTCAAACATCTCTTTAGGATCATTAATGCGCTTACGGACAAGAGCTAATAATTCTTCATCTTCTTCCGAAAGCAAAGCTTTTTTGACAGGCAGTTTCCCAGTCGTAGCAACATACTCAAGAATACTAGTGAAGAAATCCGTAGGTGCAATACCTTGCTCTTTAAGGATTGAATAAGATTTTTCTTTAAGGGCT
Organism: Acinetobacter sp. PC34; assembly: GCF_051789135.1. Classification (NCBI taxonomy): domain Bacteria; kingdom Pseudomonadati; phylum Pseudomonadota; class Gammaproteobacteria; order Moraxellales; family Moraxellaceae; genus Acinetobacter; species Acinetobacter sp. PC34. Next base: position 55,581 of record NZ_CP196665.1, read on the forward strand.
TCATCGACCCTGAAGTTAACAGTAGCCATCATATTTCCCAAGTATTTAATGTACTAGGAATAGTGTAATGCAAATTGCATTACAAGTCTTCAATTTCGCATAACAGCCATTATGTTAAATGGGGAGTGATTTAGTGGAATATTCTTTAATTTTTTATATGAAAGAAGATACCTTGAATCGTGTCAAAAGAAGCATAGATTTTTTATCCATACCTCTAGTGTTCATTCTTTATAGTAAAATTTTAATCGTTAAACCCACTAAAGCAGAACCGATGATGACTCTGAGCACACTTTGATTAAATTTAAATAATGCGACTACAGCTAAAATTGCAATAATGGCAGAGATATAATCAAAATTCCCTTCAAAACCCTGTGGCCAAAGCACGTGGTAACATAAAAAGAGTGCCAAATTTAAAATTACGCCCACCACGGCAGCGGTAATGGCGGTTAAAGGGGCAGTAAATTTAATTTGATTGTGTGTGGACTCTATAACAGGTGCTCCGGCTAAGATAAAGAAAAATGAGAAAATAAAAGTAAACCACGTGACGATGATTGCACCTAATGCACCTGCAATAAATTGATGTTCAGCACCCAACAGCGAATGGTTATAAGCTGCTAAGAAGCCGACAAAAGCCACCACCATGATCAATGGGCCGGGAGTACTTTCACCTAGGGCTAAACCATCGATCATTTGAGTTGGGGTGAGCCAGTGATAAAAACCGACAGCGCCTTGATAAACGTAAGGCAGAACAGCATAAGCACCACCAAATGTCAGAAGTGCAGCTTTAGTAAAGAACCAAGCCAGTTGAGTATAAGAATGACTCCATCCCAAAACTGCTGTTAAAGAGATGAGTGGAATTGCCCATAAAAGTGCTGAAATTACAGTTATTTTGATCAGATGAGACCATTTAAAAACAGCATGTTCAGGTGTAGGGGTATCATCATCAATAATTGCACGTCCATAGGATTTTTGACTGGACTGATGTGCATTTAGCTTAAATAAATCAGGATACTTTTTACCGACCAAATAACCCGATATCGCTGCACATAAAACGATTAAAGGGAAAGGAATATTAAAAATAAATATTGCAAGAAAAGCGATAACTGCAATCGCCCATAGAAATTTATTCTTTAATGAACGACTGCCAATACGATACGTGGCATGAAATACAATTGCGGCAACTGCGGGCTTAATGCCATAAAACAAACCGGCAATGATCGGGACGTCGCCATATTTCACATAGACCCAAGACAGCCCAATGAGGATAAAAAGAGAAGGTAGAACAAATAAAACCCCTGCAACGATGCCACCTTTGGTTTTATGCATTAACCAGCCAATATAAGTTGCAAGTTGTTGAGCTTCGGGGCCGGGTAAGAGCATGCAATAATTCAATGCGTGCATAAAACGCTGTTCTGAAATCCATTTTTTTTCTTCAACTAACTCTTGGTGCATAACAGCGATTTGCCCGGCAGGGCCACCAAAGCTAATGAATCCCAGTTTTAACCAAAATTTGAATGCTTGCCAAAAGCTGATAGATTCAATTTCTGTTTCATCTATTAAAGATGGCTTATTATTCATGTTAAATTCCTTTGAAAGTCTGCATATAAGCCATCAAAAATATGGTTTGAAAGATGGAGTAATTGATCATCATCTGTGATCGTGCTTCTTAAGCCTTGCAAGATTTTTTCAATGCCTAAGGCTTCGGCAGGCTCATTTCCCCCAACATCTAAAAAATGAACAATTTCAGCGATTTTATTTAAAGCAGGGTTTTGTAATTCAAAGCTATGCATTAACACTTCAAAAGTGACTAGATGATTGATATGGGTAAATTGGGCATCATCAAAATCAAAACCTAAGGTATCTTTGGGGCAATCATTGGGATGCTCTAACCAAATAAATTTTGCCTGAGGGTCTACAAATTTCTGAATGATCCATGCCGATGCCAAACGGTCAACCCAAGGACGCTTTCTGGTTGCCCAGATTTTATTTTGAAAATCTTGCTTGCATAGGACTTTTAATTGCTGTTCAAAATTATTGGGTTCATCGTATTCACCTAACCGGGCAATAACTTGTTCTAATCGGGTGAGTTCATTCAGTGTTTTGCTTTGATGAGTATTTGGGAAAAAATCTATTTCTATCAGTGAATTGAGGTTTTTTCTTAATTTTCGAATCTGTTTGAGATGTTCTTTTTTCTTATTTTCCTCAAGCGTATTTTGTATTTGTGAAATTTCAGTTCTCAGTTCTTCATATTCTCCAGTTCTGTCGAAAAGTTGAGCAAGGTCTAAATGTGCAGGAGGTTCAGTCTGAAAGATATAGGCATGCCCATGTTCATTAAGATGATCATGAACAACAGACTCGAATTTTTCAGAATGTGCTTCGGGTAAGAGGTAAACACCATCTCTTAAAGTTGCTGCACCATTTGACTTTAATGAACGCCAAATTCGCATTCTTGCGGTTGTGCTTTGACTGGGAAGTGATGAGATCAGTAATGATATTTTCATGTTATAAAATCAACAAATTTTGTTTATCTTATAACAATTTTAAAGGATTAAAAATAGTTTTCCTTTAATAAGAATATATGTAAAAGTCATAAAAGATTTTTCTATCCTTTAATAGTAAATTCAACAGATGCTTATAACTTAGCAGTTTGTAAAATAGAACTTTATAAATCTATTCATCTAGGAAATGCACATGGTCTGGCTTATTGCTAAGTACGCTCTAACTGCTGGAATGGTCATACTTATTTCAGAAGTTGCTAAACGTAGTGACCGTCTAGGCGGATTGATTGCAGCCTTGCCTATCGTAACGATACTTGTGCTGATATGGATGAAACTTGAGAATCAAGACCCGCAGAAAATTTCAAATCATGCTTGGTATACCTTTTGGTATGTAGTACCGACATTACCTATGTTTTTAGCATTCCCAATACTTTATCAGCGTTATGGATTTTGGCTATCTCTAGCCATTTGCTACGTAATGACCATTCTTCTTTTTCTTGCATGGGCAGCTATATTGCACCATTTCGGTATTGATTTGCTATAAATGAACTAGGGGCATGAATGTTAGTTTTTCTAAAATTAACATAATACACCTTATACGAAACACTTTATATTTATCATTAAATTTCAGTATATTAGATTAAGCCGCTCTAGGAAGTAAGGCACCAGAGCGGCTTTTTATTGATTATTCATGTTCCACGCTTAAAATTCGAACAGTGTTTCATGTTTTTTATAAGTTAAACTAAATTTAGTTGCTAATCCCAATAAGCTATTCACTAACTTGTAAATATCGGTATACCGCCTGACGACTAATCCCAAAAGCTTTCCCTAATGCCATTTTCGATGGATACTTCCCCTCCTTCCATGCTTGTCGTAAAGCTTCAGCTTGGTCAGGCTTTAGTTTATGCACCCGACCTTTGTACTTCCCCTGAGCAGAGGCGAGTTTTATTCCTTCCTTTTGCCGCTCTAAAATGATCTCACGTTCGAACTGTGCAAAAGCACCCATCATTTGAAGCATCAAATTATCCATCGGGGTGGATTCGGCTGTAAAAGTAATATTTTCTTTTACAAACTGGATGGCGATCCCTCGTTTGACCAGTTTATCTACTTCAGTGACCAAATCTTTTAGGCTTCGCGCAAAACGATCCATTGAATGTACAATCACCCTGTCCCCTTCCCGGACATAGTTCAACATTTCCTGAAATTTAGGTCGGTCAGTATTTTTACCTGAAGCACGGTCAACAAAAATCCGGTCGACCTCAATTCCTTCAAGTTGACGTCCAGTGTTTTGCTCGACAGAACTTACCCGGACATACCCTACTTTTTGGCCTTTCACTTTTTCAGGCACTGTTGCAAATAACCACGAATGGTAAGCTGAAGACTGTTTTAGCTAAAGGTGCAGCATATGAATCCTTTCCATGGTCGGCATTTTCAGGGCGAAATCATTCTTTGGGCTGTGCGCTGGTATTGTAAATATGGCATTAGCTATCGTGAACTGCAGGAAATGCTGGCCGAACGGGGTGTGAATGTTGATCACACGACTATTTACCGTTGGGTTCAACGTTATGCTCCTGAAATAGAAAAACGTTTACGCTGGTATTGGCGTAATCCTACAGATCTGAGCTCGTGGCATATTGATGAAACCTATGTAAAAGTGAATGGACGATGGTCTTATCTGTATCGTGCAGTCGATCAACGTGGCGATACCATTGATTTTTATCTTTCTTCTAGACGTAATACCAAATCAGCATATTGTTTTCTTGGAAAAATTTTAAATAATGTGAAGAAGTGGCAAATTCCACAAGTGATCAACACGGATAAAGCACCCACATATGGACGTGCTTTATCACGGTTAAAACGGGAAGGTAAATGTCCACCAGACCTTGAGCACAGGCAGATTAAGTATAAAAATAACGTGATTGAATGTGATCATGGCAAGCTAAAGCGGATCATCAGGGCCACATTAGGATTCAAATCTATGAAGACGGCTTATGCCACAATTAAAGGTATTGAAGTCATGCGTGCACTACGTAAAGGACAAGCATCGTCATTTTATTATGGTCAGCCTCAGGGTGAAGTGTGTCTAATCAACAGGGTTTTCGGTCTCTAAGTACTTTTTAAAGGGAACATCATCGACTCAAATCTCTATTTGCAACAGTGCCTTAAAAATAGCCTTGAACGATAAAAAGAATAAAAAAGATGATTTAAGCGGATTGGTTTATATCCCTGAATATTACGACCAAACTAAACATAATGAGATTGAAGCTCGCAGAAAATCAGAGTTAGCAGACCTGAAAGTTAAAGGGAATAAACGCCCATTAAAAATATTTATTGGTGTGATTAAGTCTATTGATGATGCACGTTTTGATGGGGGTAGAATCATTCTAAAACATGCCCCTACATTGCATTTATTTATGGATGCAAAAATGTATAGCCAAGTTAATAAACGCTTTGAAGCAGAGCTGGAGCAAGCCCATTATCAAGATGATGTAAGCCTATTGGCGATTGGAACTTTTGGATTTGCAGACAGTGGCATTGCAAAGATTGAAGAAATAGCTCTAGTGCCTTTAAATCAAACTTGGCTACCATTTGAGAGTTTAGGTGAAAAAGAACTATTAGACACGCTCACAATGCAAAATAGATCATTTATTAAATGCCTGCGATATAACCTAAGTCCGAAAAGTCCAATTGCAAACGTATTGCTTACAGATACCAACCCACCAACGGCATTTTACTTGATCAATGATCAGACTGAAGATTCTTATATTGCTGAAGCAAAGGAATTGATTGCATCAAGTGAGTTCACTTCAATTCTGGTCAATGTAGATCGGGACGTTGTGGACATACCACCACCTGAAAATAAGCCATTGTTAGGCTATAACAATTACACTGACACCGCAGTTAATAATTAAGGATTCATACATGGATTACCAAGAACAGGAACAATTTAAAATTTTTACAGGCTTTGTCGCTTTTCTAATAGCTGTTTTTTGCTTTCTAGTATGGAAAGGTTCAAGTGCAGTGGGCTTAGACTTTGCAACTGGCATGAGGTCTAGTGTTGGTTTAATTGCTTTGGTAGTGGCGGTGTACTTCGCTATCAAATGGGATATACCTAAAGCTATACTTTTCCCTGCTGTAGCAGTTTTATTGGTTGTGTGCCTGTTCCCTGCATTGAATTACTACGCACTTGAAGCATCGGAAAAGTCATTTAATCATACGACTAATTTTTTAGGTCAACCAGTACAAGAATTTTCGGCAACTGTGCGAGAGTAGTAAAGTATCATACTGATTTACTTTCAAGTCTTTGATTTTATATATCCACATAGAAGCCGATAAGACAATAAAGATTCATACTAGAGCTATCAAATTTAAATCTATGAAAAATTTACAAGCAATAAAGTTTCATACTAAATTGAATATTTTATTAATATTCTTTTTATGTTGAGCTAACCCAACTTCTGGAACTTACATTCTCATACATTTAGTCTGAATATTCAGGTGTATATCGCGTCCTAATAATACTTCCATCCTTTAAGAATAAAAGAAGCGCACCTCCTTCTAAATAGCATGGATGAAATAGGCTACTAAATGCTTGATTAACAAGATTTCTTTTAATTGTTAATTCTTCTTGCTTAAATCCATCACTCAATAAATGTTCAGAAAAATCTTTTTTAGTATATTCACGTCCTACTTCATGCGAATGAATAAACGATGCGAATGAATCTCTGAAACGCTGTAAATCAATTTTTTCAATCTGTGCCTTAGAAAGTTCATATTTAGGATATTTACGCATTTAATTAATCCTTATTTTTATAGAGACGCTTTTTATTTTAGGACAGTATTGCTGTTTTGCAATGTTCTACAGAAGAATAAAGCATAGTTAAAATGGGCTTAGGGAATTATAGCTGTGTCTGATCAATATAGGATGAAACTATATTAATCAGTACGATACTTTAATACTTAGTATGAAACTTTATTGCTCTCGTACAAAAACTAGGTTTGAATCCTAATGTTTTTTCTCAATTTTCGGATCGTTTGGGAGAAGAAGGAAAAACCCCTCTCTATGTTGCGATTGACCAGAAACTTGCTGCCATTATTGCTGTAGCAGATCCAATTAAAGAATCAACATTTGCTGCAATTGAAGCGTTACATCAGTTAGGTTTAAAGGTTGCCATGATTACAGGTGATAACCGTCATACAGCTCAAGCGATTGCAAAAAAACTAGGTATTGATGAGGTTATTGCTGAAGTCTTACCTGAAGGTAAAATAGAGGCCGTTAAAAAATTAAAAAATCAATATGGTAAACTCGCATATGTTGGAGATGGCATTAATGATGCCCCTGCACTTGCAGAAGCAGATATTGGCTTAGCGATAGGTACAGGTACAGACGTAGCTATTGAAGCTGCTGATGTGGTTTTGATGTCTGGCAACCTGAAAGGAGTGCCGAATGCTATCGCTTTAAGCAAAGCGACTATAAGCAATATTCGTGAAAATTTATTTTGGGCATTTGTTTACAATGCAGCTCTGATTCCTATTGCAGCTGGTGTACTTTATCCGCAATTTGGACTGCTACTTTCTCCTGTATTTGCTGCTGGTGCAATGGCTCTCTCGTCAATATTTGTACTAGGAAATGCTTTACGATTAAAACGTTTTAAAGCCCCCCTTGCAATTATTTAACCATTTTTTATATACATTTAAAGTCTTGTTGGCTTCACTTTATATATTTGGAAATGAGATCCTTATTACAGGCATAACAACAGTAGTGGGTATTGAATAAGATAATTCCAAAATAAGGTTGTTGAGGAAATCAAACATTAGAGTACTTATCTTTGGTAGCTTACTCATACCTTTTTCTAAAAATAATACAAATAGTTTTTATCTTAGATAACAATTTACTTTTGAAGTTCTATTCAGTATGCTTTCTGCGAATCTCGAGATGATTTTTTCGTATGCCACATAATAAGTTCTCAAAACTTATTCTTGCGTTTGTCCTGTTTTTGTTTGCGATAACAACAACGGGAGCTTACACATGGGCGCCAGTTATAGCTAAAAATCTTGACCATCATCATGATGTGACTATCTCAGTTGAAACAGACAGTTCCAGCCAATGGTCTCTTATTCATCATGCTGAAGAGCAAGTCTTAGAAGATACTAAAAATCACAACTGGACCAGTTATGATGAAGCACCTTTTCATCATTCTACTAAGCCTATTCAAGCTGATGATCAAATTACAATTGATCCAGTTTTTCTCTTAAGTTTTTCCCTCCCGCTCATTCTGCTTTTCCTGAGTCTTTTTGAACGACCCGTTCGATCCTATGCACTTAGGAAAAGGATAGAATATCTTTGTAATTCCTATATATTTACAAAAGGTTTAATTGTTCTAAGAAATTGATTTTTCTGTACAAAAAATAATTTCCATTTTTTTGTATAGGTAAAGTCATGTCTAAAAAATATCAGATATTTCTTGCCTGTGGTTTAGTAGCAGCAACGACTCGATTATTTGCAGCATCTGATTACGTTCAGCTACAACAACAGGTAATTTCAAACGATTCAATTTTGAAGAGTTTGCAACAGTCTCAACACGCATATGCCATAAATCAGAAATATGCCGGTAGACTTAATAATCCTACGTTTAATCTTGAATTAGACAATTTAGGTAATTCAGACCTTAAAGATCTTGATGGGCCAACGACTATGATTGGTTTGTCCCAGGATATTCCTCTCAATAATAAACGCGCTTTGCGTAGGCAGTTGGCAGGGTTTCAAGGGAATAATAACCAATTTGAGGCATTGAAGCGTCAGGCTGAATTAAAAGCCGATTTCCGTGTTTGTATGTCAAATTGGTATGCGGCTTCAAAACGGGTAGAAATTTATTCTACCGAAAGCAAGATGAACGCGAGACAAGCCCATGTTCTGAATGAAAAATTGAAGTTTGGCAGAGTAATTCCATCTGATGTTCAATTGAGTTCAGCTTTATCGTCTGAATCAAAACTACGTTATCAGAACGAAGTGAAGAAAGTTCAATTTCAAAAAAATCTGTGTTCCAAATTCATATCTGTATTACCTGATCAAGCAATAGAAGTTCCTTTAAGCATTAACTTTGCGGATAAACTGAGCTTATCTGAACAAGAAGCCTTGCTTAAAACTCAACTGGCTAAAACCCAGTATGAATTAGCTAAAAAAGAAGCCGTGCCAGATATTACACTGGGTTTAGGGGTAAGGAACTATCAGGAGACCAATGATCAAGTTTTCTTAGTTTCTACATCTATTCCCCTATCTGTTTTTAATCGAAATAAGGGGAGCATTGCACTTGCACAAGCGGAGCAAGTACATGCAGAAACTCGTTCTATTCTCGTAAACCGTAACTCCAAAATTGAATTAGAAAATAAGTCTATTGAAGTATCGAACCTGATTGATTCGATCAAAAATTATGATCAGTCCATACTTCCTGCCACCAAAGAAAGTTTGAGAATTGCTGAAATGGGGTATCAGGCAGGAAAAATTTCTTTACTTGAATTCAATACTATTAAGCAAATTTGGTTGGATAAACATCTCGCTCGATTCGATTTGTGGTTGGCTTTGCAAAATCAAATTGCAGAGGTTGAACGAAATTATGTGACCAATTTAGATCAAGAATAAGGCCTGAAAATATGAATAAACCAACCAATACTTTAATTACTACAGGTGTTATCGCTTTATTAGTCGTTTTATGTGCAATCGCTTGGTACAAAACGGGTAATAAAGCCGAAACTTCAAGTCATAATGAGGTGACTGAAGAAAAAGTTGCTGTAGCAGGAGATGAAAAAGGCCCGCATGGGGGCCGTTTATATCGCGATGGTGATTTTGCTGCTGAAGTCAAAATCTTCGAGGAAGGGGTAGAGCCTCATTTACGGGTGTATGGCTACTTTAAAGATAAGCCATTAAAACCAGAAGAGATTAGTGCCAATATTTTTATCCAGCGTCTTGATGCAGAACAAACCATATCATTTAAGCCTGAAAGCGATTATCTGATTGGGAATGAAATTGTCTATGAGCCACATTCATTCTTGATGGTGATCAATGTTGATTATCAAGGTAAAAAACATACTTGGAAATGGGATACCAAAGAGGGACGAGTCACTATGCTTGATAGCAGTATCAAGAGCAGTGGTTTGGAACTTTTAAAAGTTGAACCCATGATGTTTGAAAATGCACTCGAACTCAAAGGTGAACTTAAATTTCCTGATAATTTTGAAGGCTTTATTACACCTAAAACGAGTGGAACATTAATAAAAACGTACCGTTCAATTGGCGATAAAGTGAATCAGGGGGATCTGTTAGCGACTGTGCAAAGTCAGGAGTTAATCCGTCTTAATGCGGAACGTACGCTTGCATTGGATACCTTACAATTTGCCCGTAAAAAGATGGAACAGGAACGAGTTTTATTTCAAAAGAAAGTTTCACCTGAAATTGACTACATCAATGCCAAACGTGAATTTGAAAATGCTCAGACTAGGGCCAATGAGCTGAATAGCTTAATCCGTTCCTATGGGGGGGCAGGTAATGGAACAATTGAAGTCAGAGCCGCAATGTCAGGTACGATTCTACAAGTGCTTGGTGCTGTTGGTTCTAATGTAACGCCATCATCTCCATTGTTCAAAATTGCCAATACATCTCAACTTATTGCTGTGGTTAATGTGCCTGCGGATCAACTGGATGCCATTAATCCAAATAATAAAGTAACTGTTAAGCCTCAAACTCAAACAGGCACAGAAGAAGCATTGGGGCGCATCAAATATATCAGTGACGTGATTGATCCAAAAACACGAACTGCGCAAGTTTTTATTGAAATTCCCAACCAGTTCAGATGGCGTTCAGGACAGTTAATCACTGCACAAATCTTTGAAAACCAGAGCATGAAACCGATGGTTGTCCGTGAAGATGCTTTGCAAAACTTCCGTGATTGGGATGTGGTGTTTATTCGTGTCGGGAATGACTTTGAAGCACGTCCTCTAGAGTTAGGCGATAAATTTAATGGTTTTGTTGAAGTTAAATCTGGTCTAAAAGCAGGGCAGATTTATGCAGCAGGTAATTCTTATTTATTAAAAGCAGAGCTGGGTAAATCTGGCGCTACTCATGATCATTAAGGAGTAGCGTTTATGTTTGACCAAATTGTAAAGCTCTCGATAAAGAATCGTTGGCTGGTACTGATCATTTTCCTATTCATAGGGGCATTTGGCGTTTACAACTATTTTAAACTGCCAATTGATGCTGTACCCGATATTACCAACGTACAAGTTCAAATTAACAGTGAGGCCCAGGGCTTATCTCCAACCGAGATGGAATCCCAGGTCACCTACCCCATTGAAACGGCTTTGGCTGGTATTCCTAATCTGGACTATACCCGATCAGTATCCAGATACGGCTTATCTCAAGTGACTGCGATTTTTAAGGAAGGCACGGACATTTACTTTGCCCGTCAGCTAGTGAATGAAAAGTTGCAAGGGGTTACACCAAGTCTTCCAGGAGGTATATCGACTTCTATGGGTCCTGTTTCTACAGGACTTGGCGAAATCTTCATGTACACGGTGGAAAATGCAAAAAACAACCCGACTCCACTTTCACCGACTGAATTGCGAACACTTCAGGATTGGGTGATCAAGCCTCAGCTTCGAAATGTCGAAGGTGTGAATGAAATCAATACGATTGGTGGCTATTTAAAACAATTTGTTGTACAGCCCGACTATGCGTATTTACGAAGTATTGGTCTAGATCAAAAGACTATTTTGGATGCTATTTCTAAAAATAGCATGAATAAAGGTTCAGGCTATATTGAGAAGAATGGTGAGCAGTACTTGATACGTTCTGATTCTCAAATCAGTTCGATTGAACAAATTCAGAATATTCCGATCACCACAAGCAGCGGTTACATTCTGCGTTTGAAAGATGTGGCAAAAATATCGATTGGTCACGAGTTACGTACAGGTGCAGCAACTAAAGATGGGCAAGAAATTGTCTTAGGTACTGCATTTATGCTGATTGGTGAAAACTCGCGAAATGTTGCTCATGCGGTAGATCAAAAGTTACAAAAAGTCCAAGAGTCATTGCCAGAAGGTGTTGAGGCAAAAGCAGTTTATAACCGTACAACCTTGGTTGATGCGACGATAGACACGGTGAAGAAAAACCTTCTAGAAGGTGCAATCCTCGTTATTGTCGTTCTTTTCTTATTTCTTGGACATTTCCGTGCAGCGCTCATCACTGCGATGGTGATTCCTTTATCAATGCTCATGACCATTACAGGCATGGTGAATCAACGAATCAGTGCAAACTTAATGAGTTTAGGTGCGCTAGATTTCGGGATCATTGTCGATGGTGCTGTGGTCATTGTTGAAGCTTCACTTGCAAAATTAGCGATGAAGCAGAAAGAATTAGGACGAATACTCACCCGTCAAGAACGATTCACGACGGTTTTTGAAGCGACTAAGGAATCACGAAAAGCCATTCTCTATGGTCAGTTGATCATCATCTTGGTGTATCTGCCTGTCATGACGCTTACTGGTGTTGAAGGCAAGATGTTTACACCGATGGCAGCTACAGTTGTTATGGCTCTCGTGGCTGCAATGGTTCTTTCGATTACTTTTGTTCCTGCAATGGTGGCTTTGGTCACGACAGGCGAAATTAAGGAAGAGGAATCGAAGATTGTTCATTTCATTAAGAAAGTTTATAGCCCAATTTTAGATTGGTCTTTGAGTCATCGTTATAAGCTGATCGCGTTCGTAGCAATTTTCTTTGTATTCAGTGCGAGTCTTTCAACTCGTTTAGGTTCCGAATTTATTCCCTCATTAGATGAAGGTGATGTGGCATTACATGCACTTCGAATTCCTGGAACTTCTTTAACTCAAGCTGTTGAAATGCAGTATGCGCTTGAAAAAGAAATCGTCAAAATTCCTGAAGTGAAAACCATGTTTGCCAAAGTGGGGACAGCTGAAATTGCGACTGACCCAGTTCCACCAAACGTCGCTGATAATTTTGTGATATTGAAACCACGTAGCGAATGGCCGAATCCTGACAAGGAAAAATCAGCTGTCGTTGCCGATATTGAACGTGTGGCAAAAGGCGTTTATGGCAACAACTATGAGTTCACTCAGCCGATTCAAATGCGTTTTAACGAACTGATTTCAGGTGTCCGTACAGATGTTGCAGTGAAGATTTATGGTGATGATTTAGATCAGTTGCTTGAATCTGCAAATGCTGCAGCGAAAATTTTAGAAGGTGTGAATGGAACAGCCGACTTAAAAGTTGAACAGATGAGTGGGCTTCCAATGGTCTCTGTTGAACTTAAAAAAGACATGATCGCCAACTACGGTCTTGATGCTGAAGATGTACAAAAGCAAGTATCCAGTCTGATTACGGGGCAAACAGCAGGTAAGGTTTTTGAGGGAGATCGTAAGTTCGATATTGTTGTGCGGATGGATCAAAACTCAGTAACTGACCTGGAAAAACTGTATCAAATTCCTGTCAGTTTGCCTGATGGTTCAAGTGTATTGTTGTCCGAATTGATTGAATTGAAGAATATTCAAGGACCCAACCAAATTTCTCGTGAAAATGGTAAACGTCGTATTGTGATCACGGCAAACGTGCGTGGTACTGATATCGGTAGTTACATTGCTGATGCACAATCAAAATTAAACTCCTGATTTCCAAATGCCAGAAGGTTACTGGCTCACTTGGGGCGGTACTTTTGAACAAATGGAGTCAGCCTCTAATCGACTTATGATTGTTGTACCCATCGCTTTGATTTTGATATTTGCAATGATTTATATGGCCTTAGGCAATATCAGAAATAGTGTGCTGGTCTTTACTGGTGTGCCTTTTGCATTAACGGGTGGCGTCATTGCTTTAGCCCTCCGTGATATTCCTTTCTCTATCTCGGCTGCTGTTGGTTTTATTGCTTTATCGGGTGTTGCAGTACTCAATGGTTTGGTACTCGTATCGGCCATTCAGAGATTGCGTGATCAGGGTGAAGGGCTGATTGATGCAGTAAAACATGGTGCATTAGAACGTTTGCGGCCAGTGCTGATTACTGCACTGGTTGCCTCTTTGGGCTTTATCCCTATGGCTTTAAACGTGGGGATTGGTTCAGAAGTACAGCGTCCAATTGCAACCGTTGTTATAGGGGGAATTATTTCCTCAACGCTACTTACCTTGATTATTCTGCCCACCCTGTATGTTTGGTTTAACCAAGCTCTTCAGAAAAAATCTGACGATTTCGCTGAGCAGAAAGGGTAGAGAAGTTCAATATGATGGCAATAGTGCAAGATTCAAAAATGAGATATGTGATGATGTGGCTGGTTTGCATCATCAGTCTTGCACTATGTCTGCATTTTAACGAGCATGCGACTGAAAACCGCTTTCAAGAGCATGCCTATGTAGATGTGATTCATACTCATCATCATGAGGTAAATCAGCAACATTCACATCATCATCAAGATACCTATTACGAACATTTTTCTAATGTTGCATCTCTCAAAGAAATAGCACTCATCTTGCTTCTGTTAGGTGCGCAAATATTTGACCGTACGAAGAAATACGCTCTATTGCTTGCAAGTCGTATTTTTAAACCTCCAAAAAAATCATGAGTTTTTTGAACCATTTTTTAATTTTTGGAGTTTGATTTAGATGCAAATTATTGATTCACATTATGTGAAGCTCAAAACCTATTTAAAGCTGTTGATTGCTTTAGGTATGGTCTTGATAAGTCCTGCACTTTTTGCTCATGGAGTTGCAGAGGGTGACAAAGGCTATATACAGGAAATCTACGGTGTTCATGTGATCCCCTTTATTTATCTGGGCGCCAAACACATGGTTACAGGTTATGACCATTTATTATTTCTGGTCGGTATTATTTTCTTCTTATACCGTATGAAAGATATTGGTTTGTATGTCAGCCTGTTCGCCATCGGTCATTCAGTTACCATGCTGATAGGGGTGTATTACAACATTTCGATGAATGCATACATTATTGATGCAATCATTGGTTTTTCTATTGTTTATAAAGCTTTAGATAATTTAGGTGCTTATCAGCGCTGGTTTGGATTCCAGCCCAATACAAAAATTGCCACGCTGATTTTTGGTTTGATTCACGGCTTTGGTTTAGCTGTAAAAATTCAGGAATATGAAGTGCCAGATGATGGCCTGCTTGCGAATCTGATCTCATTCAACATCGGGGTCGAATTAGGGCAACTCATGGCATTAGCCATCATTTTACTGCTTATGACGATGTGGAGAAAAACTCCTTATTTCTTCAGAACAGCATATCAAAGCAATGTCTTCTTGATGTTCCTTGGTTTTCTACTTGTTGGCTACCAACTCACTGGCTTCATTACTCAATAAGGATCTAAATTATGTTTAACGCTGAAATTCCAAAAGATGTTGAATTACCCTCTTCAAAAAAACTGATCAAATCAACTGTTATTGCGGCGGTGAGCGCCATTGTTGTTCTTGTGACTTGGGTAATGCCAGCCGAATACGCTATTGACCCTACTGGTGTCGGTAAAGTTTTGGGTTTAACCAAAATGGGTGAAATTAAGCAATCTTTAGCGGCTGAATCAGTGAATGGTATGGGAGAGAGCTCTCAGATCCCTTCAGTAACTACTGCTAATAGTTCGGTTGCTCAGGCTGCTGTACCAGATGAGAGCTCAAATACAATGCCCGCTATTAAGAAAGAATCGATCTCTATCGAATTAAAACCTAACCAGGCAACCGAAGTTAAGTTGGCTATGCCCAAAGATGCAAGTGTAACCTTTGATTGGAAATCATCAGGTGGTGGTCTGAACTATGACACGCATGGTGATCCTGTAAATGCACCAAAAGATTTCTATCATGGATACGGTAAAGGTAAAAATGAAACTGAGCAATCTGGCACATTGACCGCTGCATTTGACGGAAAGCATGGCTGGTTTTGGCGAAACAGAACAGAAAATCCAGTGACTGTAACTTTGAATATTGAAGGTCATTTCAGTGAAATGAAAAAGGTCTTTTAATTTGTAAAATTCCAGATGAGGGCTAAGCCTCATCTGGAACCTGTATGGCATAAAAGTTAGGTTCTAAATAAGGAGTCCCTAAAATGCTAGAAGTATTAAAAAACACAACATATCGGCATTTGTTCTTAGCCCAAGTCATCGCTTTGATTGGTACTGGACTCATTACTATTGCTCTAGCTTTACAGGCTTATGACATCGCAAAAGAGCAAGCAGCCCAAGTCCTGGGTATTGCCTTGGCGATTAAAATGATTGCTTATATTAGTGTCGCACCCATTGCCTCCGCATTTGCAGAAAGATTACCGAGAAAAAAAGTTTTGGTAGGGTTGGATGTCATTCGAGCCTTAACCGCATTGTGTCTGCCTTTCGTGACTCAAATCTGGCAAATCTATATTTTGATCTTTATTCTTCAGTCTGCCTCAGCTGCTTTTACCCCCACATTTCAAGCCATGATTCCTGATGTATTGCCCATAGAAGAAGAGTATACAAACGCGCTGTCTCTATCACGATTGGCCTACGACCTAGAAAATATTATAAGTCCAATGCTGGCAGGCTTGTTACTCACTGTGATGAGTTATCACAACTTGTTTTTGGGAACTGTGGTTGGATTTATTGGTTCGGCACTATTTGTAGTCAGTGCAAAATTACCAAATGCGAAAATGCCGGAGTTTATCGGGGTATATAACCGAATCAAACAAGGCGCAAAAATATATTTCAGAACACCCCGCCTAAAAGCCTTACTCGCTTTAAATCTGGCTATTGCTTCAGCCAGTGCGGTTGTCATTGTCAATACGGTTTTTTTAGTTCAAACGACATTTGAATTAACTGAACAGGCGACTACTTGGGCATTTGGTTTATTTGGATTAGGCTCAATGCTTGCTGCATTTGCATTACCAAAAATATTAGATAAATTGAATGATAGAACTGTCATGCTTTCAGGCACTGTGGTTCTCGTCGTTGGATTGTTTAGCGGTTACTTTATTTCTGCCTATACTGGGCTATTAGCCCTCTGGTTTATATTAGGTATTGGTTATTCAGTTTCTCAAACACCAACCGGACGTCTTATTAGAAAGTCTGCATCAAGTGAAAATCGAACAGCGCTATTTGCAGCTCAATTTGCATTTTCACATGCCTGCTGGCTAATCACTTATCCATTAGTGGGCTGGTTAAGTACAAGCTTTGGAACGCTTATAACTTTTTTGCCTATGGCATTCATCGCCTTGGTATCAATAGTCGTCGCGTTTGTTATCTGGCCAAAAAACGATAATTTAGTTTTAGAACATACTCATCTTGATTTACCAGAAGATCACGAGCATTTATTGCAGCACAACTATAAAGGTAAGCATGAACATGAATTTATGATTGATAGCTATCACCAGCACTGGCCTAAATAGTGGCTTATATTTTTTTATTCTTAAGTGCATTTGGGGCAGCAACATTACTGCCTCTTCAATCAGAATCTGTATTGGCAGGAATGCTAATATTGGGAGAATATTCACCGGTTTTACTTATAGGTGTGGCGTAAGCGTCCGCTGAACACACCTTATGAATTCGTCCTATAAGCCTTAATTTGAGATGAATTAAAAGCATTAGTTAATCTATTATCAGAAAGAATTTGAGACCTCTTTTACATCTGGTCTAAAAGCAATCTATCAGACAAGCACAGAGGACAATGCATTAAAGTCCCTAGATATCTTGTGTGATCAATGGAATCAACAATATCCAAAAATTGGCGAATCTTGACAGGAAAATTGGGAAAATATACGAACGATCTTTAGCAATCCAGCTGAAATAGGTCATGTAATTTATACGAGGAATGCGATTGAATCGTTGAATAGCGTAATCCGCCATTCAGCTAAAAAGAGAAAGATCTTCTCTTCTAATAATTCAGTGAAAAAGGTCATTTACTTAGCTGTACTAGCTCAAACCTGATCTGACAGTTACCCATTTTTTATTGTGCCCTATCTCAGAGCACTCAGTGCTGGACAAACCGTACATCAGACAGTTGAGCTAGTGAAAGCAGTCCGTCTACAGGATGACACAACTCCGATTGTTTTCATGACCTATTTAAATCCGATCATGCAATATGGTTTCGAGAAACTGGTTGTGCATACCGAAAATCTGATTGATGGGATCCTGATTCTGGATGCACCCTATGAATATCGGGAACAATTTAAACTGCGATTAACTGAAAAAACATGCATTTAATCGCAATGACCGCACCAACTACCCTTGTTGAGAGGGTGAAATAAATCTCGGCAAGCGCGACAGAATTTTTATATCATGTTGCGGAAAATGGCCTCACCGGAGGCAATTTGAATCTACCCAATCTTGAAAAAAAGATCGCTGATAGGTGATCTGAACAGTCTTGATCAGTTTTCACCTGCGGCTAAAGATCAAAATGATCTAGAATTTTTATAAGCCAACTGATAAAAAGACTCTACATGAGAAAGATTATTAGTTATTATTTGTTAAAGAAAATAGCACGATGAGTTCAATATGAATGCCTATGCAGAACATTCAGCCAATGTCTTAACAATTTATAACTTAAGCAAGAAATTCGGCCCACGTTTTGCTGTCAATCAAGCGACATGGTCTGCAACAAGCGGACAAATCATTTGCTTACTCGGACATTCCGGTTGTGGTAAAACAACCATGCTACGTTTGATTGCAGGTATGGAAACCCCAACGAGTGGCTCGATTCAGCTTGAACACAACGTTTTATGGAATGAAGAACAACATATCCCTGCAGAAGCCCGCAATATTGGTCTGGTTTTTCAGGACTATGCACTTTTTCCGCACCTGAGTGTGCTGGAAAATGTGATGTTTGGACTTAAAAAGTTCCCTAAAAAGCAGCGACAGGAAATTGCTGAACAAGCCTTAAAACATGTATCCATGCATCATCACATGCACAGTTATCCATACACCTTATCGGGTGGTGAACAACAGCGTGTTGCTCTGGCGCGTGCGTTGGCACCTAAACCTCACGTGTTACTGATGGATGAACCTTTTTCTAATCTGGACCACCGCCTACGTGATCAGATCCGCCAAAGTACCATTGATCTTTTAATACAGACAGCGACTACGACGGTGATTGTCACGCATGATCCGGAAGAGGCTTTGCAGATTGCGGACCAGATTATCCTGATGCATCAAGGGCAAATTATTCAGATCGGGACACCTAAGCAACTCTATTTGCAGCCGTCTACTCTGTTTGCGGCACGTTATTTTTCTGCTTTGAATGAAATACCGGCCCAGCGTCTGGATCAGCAAATTAAAACAATTTTTGGTCAGGTCACAGTACCTAAAAATTTGGCAGATACTAAAGAATCGATTTCCTGCTGTTTCCGTCCACATCAAGTACAGGTGAGCCGAGAACCCGTCACAGATGCAGTCACAGCGAAAGTCCTTTCATCCAGCTTTATGGGGCATGCCTATCAGTTACGTCTGCAGCTTGCCTCTGATTCAACCATCATATTGGTGCAAGTTGACCATCAGCAGCATTTTTCTGCCAATCAACAGGTCTATGTGTCAGTCGATTTAGCAGCATGTTTTTTCTTTGCATCCAGTGACGACACAAGCATTGCCATCACATCTCAGCTTGAACAAGCCGTTCAGGTTTAAACTCTGTTAAGGAAATAAGAAATGAAACCACTCTCGAAAGTTTATCTTCTTTTAACTGGTCTGGTTGCCTTCAGTGGTAGTTGGGTACATGCAGCCGAAGTCAACCTATACACCACGCGCGAACCTGTTTTAATGCAGCCTTTGTTAAAAGAGTTTAGCCAAAAAACCGGCGTGAAAGTCAATACGGTTTTTATCAAGGACGGGTTACTGGAACGGGTTAAAGCTGAAGGCCGACGCTCCCCTGCAGATGTGATGCTCACTGTCGATTTTGGCAATCTGGTGGATCTGGTTGAAAGTGGTTTGACGCAGCGCGTAGACTCCAAAATCTTGAACAAGTCCATTCCGGGTAATTTACGTGCCGCAAATGGCCACTGGTATGCCTTATCGATGCGTGCACGTGCCGTGTATGTGTCCAAAGACCGTGTTCCTCTCAGCGCGATCAGCTATGAAGATTTGGCTAACCCAAAATGGAAAGGTAAGATCTGTATTCGTTCCGGCAGCCATCCTTACAACACCGGTTTAATTGCGGCCTATATTGCCCATCATGGCGAGAAAGAAGCTGAAACATGGTTACGCGGTGTCAAAGCCAATCTGGCACGTCCTGCAAGCGGTGGTGATCGTGATGTCGCCCGCGATATTCTCGGCAAGATTTGTGACATTGGGGTAGCAAATACCTATTATGTCGGCACCATGCGCACAGGCGATGCTGAGCAACAACGTTGGGGCAATGCCATTAATGTAGTCTTACCACGCTTTAAAAATGGCGGAACACACGTCAATGTTTCAGGTGCAGTCGTCTCGAAATATGCACCTAACCGTAAAGAAGCGGTACAACTGCTTGAGTTTTTAGCCTCAGACCATGCTCAGGCGATCTATGCGAAAAGCGACTTTGAATATCCAGTGAAACCTGGAGTTAAAATTGATCCGATTATTGCAAGCTTTGGCAAACTCAAGGTGGATTCTATTCGTTTAAGTGACATTGCCCGACACCGTAAAACCGCCAATCTGTTAGTTGACAAAGTACAGTTTAACCACTAAGTCTCGTTCGACTTACAGGGAGCAATTTACGCTTCCTGTAAGATCGACTTTGTTTCCACCTCTTATCACAGCTAAATCTTCAATGCCCAACAAGAAATTTGCATTTCGTCCGTTATTTTCGCTCAGTGGACTATTGACGCTGCTCGCCTGCTTACCCGTCCTGGCTTTAGTCTGGACAGCCCTGCAAGGTAATAGTGAGATTTGGCAACATCTGATCCGCTATGTTATTCCGCCAACACTGGTCGAAACATCCGTACTTTTACTAGGTGTTGGTGTATTGACTATCCTGATTGGCACAGGCAGTGCCTGGATTGTCACAGCCTATCAGTTTCGTGGTCGAGCATTTCTGGACTGGGCACTGCTCTTACCTCTGGCCGTCCCCACTTACATTATTGCCTATAGCTATATCGACATTCTGCATCCCATTGGTCCGGTTCAAAGCCTGTTCCGAGAGGGGCTGGGATTAGACATGCAACAGTTCTGGTTCCCCAATATCCGTTCGGTATGGGGAGGAATCTTTTTATTAAGTTTTGTCCTGTATCCTTATGTCTATTTAAGCACCCGTGCCATGTTTCTCATGCAGTCAGCCAGTCTGATTGAAGTTGCACGCAGCTTGGGACTAAAGCCGAATCAGGTCTTTTTACGAGTTGCAATGCCACTCGCACGACCAGCAATTGCCGTGGGCACCAGCCTGGTGTTAATGGAAACCATTAATGACATCGGTGCAACCGAGTTTCTGGGTATTAGAACACTTACGTTATCCATTTATTCAACCTGGATCAACCAGTCTGATCTGGCCAGTGCCGCGCAGATTGCCATTTTTATGCTGATGATCATTACCTTTTTAGTGATCGTAGAAAGGTTGGGACGACGCAAACAGCGTTATATGAACTCTGCTCAACGCAGTCGCCTGATGCCCGCTCAGCCCGTTACAGGAAGCAGAGCGCTCACCTTATTCGTGCTTGGGTTGATTCCCGTTACGATCGGCTTTTTGATCCCATTTAGCCATTTGCTGGTAGAGTCTTATAAACGTATTCAATATGCGGGTTTTTCTGAATATTTATTACAAGCTTCGATCAATACCCTTACCTTGGCCAGCATCGCGACGTTTATTACTATTCTGGTAGGTTTCTTCATTGTCAGCGCTGCACGATTTAGTCGAACTACATGGTTTAGCCGAATTTCAAGTTTAGGTTATGCCATTCCGGGGACGGTACTTGCCATTGGCCTGATGCTGTCGTTAGGTGCTCTCGATCATGCCGTGGCGGATTTTTTTGAATTCCAGCTTGGCATTTCTACCGGGCTACTCTTTTTGGGGACCAGTTTTACCTTGATCTACGTCTATGCGGTGCGTTTTCTAGCGATTTCAATTGGTAGCATAGAATCCGGATATAATCGGATCCATGCGGTTCTTGATGATGCTGCATGTAATTTAGGACAGAACAAACGGGATATTTTATGGCGCGTTCATTTCCCTCTTTTACGCCCCGCGATCATCTCGGCTGCATTATTGATCTTTGTAGACTGTATGAAAGAATTACCTGCCACACTCTTATTGAGGCCACTGAATATGGAAACGCTGGCCACACAGCTCTATGCGGAAGCCTCAAGAGGCACCTATGAAGATGGCGCAATCGCAGCTTTACTGATCGTATTGGTAGGCTTGATACCGGTGATTTTACTTGCTCGTATGAGTAAAAATAGCCGATAAGAAAATATTATAATGAAATTAAAGCATCTGTAAGTATAAGAAGAACTGATTAAACGGTTCTTCTTGATCAAAAACTTAAGCATTCCACTCATCAATAAAGATGTCTGTAATCTATAAAATAAAAAATTTTCTCTAATACCATTCAATCGAAATAAGCTAATATAGTTGTATGAGTAAAATATCTGCCTATCAATTAACTGATATTGATTTCATCGCACTGTCCAAAACAGAGTCGAATCCACGCACGCGGGTTCGACTCTTAATGCTCGCCCAAATGGCAAAAGGCGTTTCTCCTCAACAGGTTGCTGAACAGTTTGGCTTTAATCCCATTACTATACGCAAGTTGCGGCGTACCTTTCAGACTCAAGGCATCAATGGCCTGTATGATCGGGAAGGTCGAGGCCGCCATAGCCCGTTGTCAATCGAGCAAAAAGAACAACTCAAAACCGAGATCGTGGCTCTCCAGCAACAACGTGGCGGTGGCCGGGTCACTGCGGTAAACATTGCCGAACTCATTCAGCAGAAATTCAACGTGGTTTACAACCCTAATAGCTTGTACAAACTGTTAAAGCAGATTGGCATGAGCTGGGTATCAGGTCGCTCTGCCCACCCAGAAAAGAACGACGCTGCTCAAGCTGAATTTAAAAAAAAATTGCCAGCAAACTCAAAGAAATCCTTCCTGCATCTGCAGATTTAGCGAAAGTTGATTTATGGTTTCAAGATGAGTCAAGAGTAGGACAGCAAGGTTCGATCAGCCGTGTTTGGCATTACCGGGGTGAACGACCACGCCTGGTTCGTCAGCAGCAATTTGAGTACAGTTATATTTATGGTGCCATTTGCCCTGCCCGAGGAGTCTGTTGTGGATTGGTTCTCCCGAGAGCAAATATCGAAGGAATGCGTCTACATTTACAGGAGATTTCAGCACAAGTTCCTGAGGGGCATCATAGCTGTTGTGATCGTTGATGGCGCTGGCTGGCATCAAACGAGTCTCAACTTGACGAATGTCAGTTTATTAAAATTACCGCCATATTCACCTGAACTGAATCCGATGGAACAGGTGTGGCAGTGGTTAAAACAACTTTATTTATCAAACCGATGCTTTAAAGATTATACCGAGATTGTTGATGCTTGCTGCATGGCTTGGAACCAGTTTGCCAAACGAACCCAACTCATCTAATCGATTGGAACTCGCAAATGGGCTGAATGTTAGGTTATTTCAATGGAGTGGTATAATAATAATCTATGATTGCTATAGCATTTATTCGAATAGCATAGTGTGATCTTAAAGATGGATGCCTTTCTTGCAGTCAGGCAATTAATAAAACAAATTTAAAAAATCAGAATAATTTTTAGAAAAACAATCGATTTTATTAAGATTCATTTCTTATAAAAGATAATCATTTTTAAAATATAAGTGATAATTGTTATTATTTGTGTTGCAATTTACTTGTTTTGTAAGTTAATTTATCTGCCAATCGATTGCCACCCCGATCTTTTAAATAGAGGTAAACATGGAAAAACGTTGCTTTTTGAAAAATCCAATCGTCATGAGCGGATTATTATTCAGTAGTTTTATACCTAATTTATATGCAGCCCCTGAGCAAGAACAAAAAAGTATGGTGTTGCCTATGATTCAGGTGATTGGCTCACAGGAGGACGCTGTTTCGAAGATTCCGGGGGCAGCGGTGATAGTAGACCAAGAGCAAATTAAACAAGTTATTCCGACATCTACAGAAGATATCTTAAAACGTGTTTCCGGTGTCTATGTGAAACCTGAGGAAGAGTCTGCTGTAGTTGCCAATATTGGTATGCGAGGTATCAGTTCAGCTGATTATAAAACTTTAATTTTAGAAGATGGTGTGCCTGTAGCTCCTGGTCTATTTGTTGGAAATGGTCGTTATTACAATCCACGTGTACAGCGCATGGATAGTATTGAAGTGATGAAAGGTTCTTCAGCTTTGCGTTATGGTCCACTGAACATTGGAGGGGTGATCAATTACCAGACTAAGCAACCGAAAGATGGTGCTCTGGTTGATGTATCGGTTGGCTCTTGGGATACGTATAAAACAACAGTTGAATTAGGAGGAAGTTCTCCAAACAAAGACAGTAAGGTTGGGGCAATTTTAAGCTGGGCAAAAAGTGACGGTTTCATGGACAAGGGCTATGAAATGAAAGATGCTGTCATTAAGGCGGGCACAGCAATTGGTGATAATCAATGGTTAGGTGTGAAATTCACCCATTATGAGAATGATGCCAACATCTCTTATCGCGGGCAGTTCCTGGGCGAATATCAAAATGAGAAAGAGAGCAACCCTGCACCAGATGACTGGTTCTTAACAGAACGTAATTCTTTCGATGTTAATCACCGCTGGAATATAAATGATGATATGGAACTGCAAACATTATTTTATTGGAGTGAAATGAATCGTGATTACTGGCGTTATGATGTTGACGGAGCTGCATCAAAAGCTGCAGGTCAGTGGATATATAAAGATACATTGAATGGCAATAATCGTGCATTTGAACGTATCGGTGCTGAAACCCGCTTAGTGACCAAACATACTTTATTCAATATTTCAAGTGAGGCAGAAGTTGGCTTACGCCTGATGAATGAAAAAATGGATGATGTCACCATTAAAGCCACTCGTGCAACGCCACGTACAGGCACGATCGATAAGGATGTTAAAGATTCTGCTAAAAGTGTCGCTTTCTATGCTCAAAACCGTTTAGATATTACCGACCAGCTGTCGGTGACACCGGGGGTTCGTATTGAACATTATGAGCAGCAACGTGAAGATAAGAAAAAGAGTGAGTTGGTTAAGACCTCAAATACGGAAGTGATGCCTGGACTTGGTATGACATTCCAGTTAGATCCAGCTGTACAGTTGTATGGTAGTGTCTATAAAGCATTTTCCCCAGCATTGAATGGTGACTCTCTCAGTGGCTTGCAAGACCAAAAATTGGATGCGGAAACTGCCGTGAGTTGGGAATTTGGTTTAAGAGGTCAACAAGATGCTTTGAGCTATGAAATGACTGCTTTCCGTATGGACTTTGATAATCAGATTATTCCAGCGAACAGTAATTCTGACTTTCAAAGTACAAATGGCGGTAAAACCTATAACCAAGGCCTAGAAGGCGCGGTTAATCTAGAATTGGACAACGGATTTGATGTATTCGCCAATCTGACTTGGGTAATAGATGCTCAGTTCAAGGGCGACCGTTATAATAAAAATGGTACGCTTAAATCAAGAGATGGCGATCGTGTTCCGTATACACCAGAGTGGATAGCAAACCTAGGTTTAGGTTATACCTATGCAGGTTTACGTACGCAGTTAAGCGCGAATTATACGGGTTCACAATTTACCGATGAATTGAATACAAAACCAATTGTAGAAAACACATCTGGTTTTTTCACGGGCAAAATCAATGGCTATACGACAGTTGATTTGACTACGCGTTATACGCTTAATGATCAAGTTGAATTCTATGGTGCCGTGAAAAACTTGGCGGACAAACGTTATATTGCAAGCTTGCGTCAGGGAATTTATGTAGGTCCAGAACGTTCGCTTGAAGCCGGCGTTCGTTATCGCTTCTAAATCATTCTTTCTTTTCTAAAATCGGTAGGTCATATTTATGGATTTTTAAAAATATGACCTATCATCAACGAGATTGAATATATAAAGTAATTGTAATAGCCCCCGATTTGTAGATACCTTTTGGTCCATCTAGTGACTAATTAATTTTTTTTAAATACCGATAAACTGCTTGTCGACTAATATCAAATGCTTTTGCCAGATCAACTTTGGATGAATACATCCCTTCATCCCAGGCTTGTTGTAACGCTTTGGCCTGATCGGGATTCAATTTATGGACACGACCTTTATATTTGCCCTGAGCTGCTGCGAGCCTGATACCTTCTTTCTGACGTTCTAAGATAATTTCTCGCTCAAATTGAGCAAAAGCTCCCATGAGCTGTAACATCAGATTATCCATCGGAGTGGCCTGAGCTGTGAAGGTAATATTTTCTTTTATAAATTGAATAGCAACTCCCCTCTTAACAAGTTGATCAACCTCAGTAACCAGATCTTTCAAACTCCGTGCGAAACGATCCATAGAGTGAACGACAATCATGGGCACTGTTGCAAATAGTGATTTGAGTCGATGATGTTCCCTTTAAAAAGTGCTTAGAGACCGAAAACCCTGTTGATTAGACACACTTCACCCTGAGGCTGACCATAATAAAATGACGATGCTTGTCCTTTACGTAGTGCACGCATGACTTCAATACCTTTAATTGTGGCATAAGCAGTCTTCATAGATTTGAATCCTAATGTGGCCCTGATGATTCGCTTTAACTTACCATGATCACATTCAATGACATTATTTTTATACTTAATCTGCCTGTGCTCAATATCTACTGGACATTTTCCTTCTCGCTTTAATCGTGATAAAGCATGGCCATAGGTCGCTGCTTTATCTGTATTGATGACCCGTGGAATTTGCCATTTTTTCACCGTATTGAAGATCTTTCCTAGAAAACTATAGGCTGATTTACTGTTCCGTCTAGCGGAAAGGTAAAAGTCAATCGTATGACCCCGTTGATCAACTGCACGATACAGGTAAGTCCATCGCCCCTTCACTTTGATATAAGTCTCATCCATATGCCATGAATGTAAATCTGTAGGATTACGCCAATACCAGCGTAACCGTTTTTCCATTTCTGGAGCATAACGCTGAACCCAACGATAAATTGTACTGTGATCCACATTTATGCCTCGTTCAGCGAGCATTTCTTGAAGTTCACGATAGCTGATGCCATATTTACAATACCAACGAACAGCCCAAAGAATGATTTCACCTTGAAAGTGCCGACCGTGGAAGGGATTCATCTGCTGTATCTCGAAATAAATAAGATATTTAGCTTATCATGTCAGCCTATTTGCAACAGTGCCTTATTTTGAATCATCTTGGTTATGAGATTACAGCTTCGACTGGTCGACCTCAAGAGTCAGAATATTTAACCTATCTAGGGGCGAGTGAAATTATTGATCGTATTGAATTATCTTCCCCAGGAAAGCCATTAAACAAAGAAGTTTGGGCTGGCGTAATTGATACTGTTGGAAGCCATACTTTAGCCAATGCATGTGCTAGTACAAAATATCGTGGTGCAGTTGCTGCGTGTGGTTTGGCAGGCGGAATGGATTTTCCAGCAACAGTTGCTCCATTTATTCTAAGAGGGATTACCTTATATGGAATTGATAGCGTGATGGCACCAATCGAATTAAGAAAAGAAGCATGGGAACGTTTGGCTACAGAATTAGATCAAACAAAATTAGAAACAGTAACGACTGAAATTCAGTTAACAGATGCTTTAAATATTTCAAATGAAATTTTAGATGGAAAAATTCGAGGTAGAGTTGTTGTACAGATATAGTTCAACAAAATGAGTTGTGGGACTGTTCTAAATTTTGTGTAAGTACTTAATTTTCATTTATCCTACTGAGGATAATAAAAAGAGGTACTTCACATGGATGAAGCTACAATCAAAAGTATGGCAGCTGAATTAGCTAAAGGTTTAAAAACTCCTGAAGATTTAAACCAAATGACAGCCATATTTAAAAAGTTCATGATCGAAACCGCTCTGAATACTGAGCTTTCTGAACATTTAGGCTATGAAAAGCATCAACCTAAGAAAGGATCTAATGCACGTAATGGTTTTAGCTCCAAAACAGTTCTAACACAAGATGGGCAGCTTGCTTTAGATATCCCTCGTGATCGTGATGGCTCTTTTGAACCACAGATTATTAAGAAGCATCAAACACGCATTACTAGCATGGATGATCAAATTCTTTCGCTATATGCGAAAGGAATGACAAATAGAGAAATTGTTGCTTTTTTAAAGAAATGTACGATGCCGATGTATCTGCCTCCCTTATTAGTAAGGTGACGGATGCTGTCATTGAACAAGTGACAGAATGGCAAAATAGAACACTCGATAGTCTTTATCCTGTTGTCTATTTAGATTGCATTGTTGTTAAGGTTCGTCAGCATTCAACAGTAATCAATAAATCAGTTTATTTAGCATTAGGCATTAACCTGGATGGCCAAAAAGAACTTCTTGGCATGTGGCTTGCTCAAACAGAAGGTTCCAAATTCTGGCTGTCAGTCATGACAGAGCTTAAAAATCGAGGAGTGCAAGATATTCTTGTAGCCTGCCTTGCGAAGCAGCGCTTCTCAGGACTAAAAGGCTTTCCTGATGCGATAGCCTCTGTCTACCCTCATACTGATATCCAGCTGTGTATCGTACATGTTGTACGCAATAGCCTGAGATTTGTGAGCTGGAAGGACTACAAAGCTGTAACAGCAGGATTGAAGGCGATCTATCAGGCAAGTACAGAGGAAAATGCTTTAAAGCCCCTAGATATCTTCTGCGATCAATGGAATCACCAGTATTCAAAAATTGGAGAATCCTGGCGGGCAAATTGGGAAAATATCCGAACGATCTTTAGCTATCCTGCTGAAATACGTCATGCGATTTATACAACAAATGCAATTGAATCATTGAATAGCGTGATCCGCCATTCAACTAAAAAGAGAAAGATCTTCTCTTCTGATGATTCAGTGAAAAAGGTCATTTATTTAGCAACTTCAAATGCTGCTAAAAAATGGACCATGCCAATTCAAAATTGGCGTTTAGCAATGAATTGGTTTACGATTCAGTTCGATGATCGATTAAAAGATCATTTATAAAAAATGAGACTTACACAAAATAATTTACAGGCTCGTAGAAACATGAAAATACATTCTTTTGGTGAACACAATAACATTACTTTATCTAATAATTGTATTGAAGTTCGAGGTGCACGTGAGCATAACCTTAAGGATGTAGATGTTTCTATCCCAAGAAATGCACTTGTTGTTTTCTCAGGTGTATCGGGTTCAGGAAAATCATCACTTGCTTTTGGAACTATTTTTGCTGAAGCACAAAGAAGATATTTCGAATCTGTTGCACCTTATGCAAGACGCTTAATAGATCAGGCCGGAGTACCAGATGTTGATGCTATTGATGGTCTACCACCAGCAGTAGCATTGCAACAACAACGTGGTGCAAGTAATACCCGTTCTTCTGTTGGAAGTGTAACAACTTTATCAAGTCTCGTGCGAATGATTTATTCGCGTGCTGGTGCATATCCTGCCGATCAGCCAATGTTATATGCCGAGGACTTTTCACCGAACACTCCTCAAGGTGCTTGTCCTACCTGTCATGGTTTAGGTCACATTTATGAAGTTACAGAATCGACAATGGTTCCTGACCCAACACTCAGTATTCGTGAGAGAGCTATCGCATCATGGCCACCTGCTTGGCACGGGCAAAACTTACGCGATATCCTAGTAACCCTAGGGTATGATGTCGATCGACCATGGAAAGATTTACCGCAATCGGATAGAGACTGGATTTTATTTACTGAAGAAACCCCAACAGTTCCTGTCTATGCTGGTTTAAGCCCCGCTGAGACTCAATCTGCACTTAAACGTAAACTAGAACCCAGCTATATGGGCACTTTCACTGGTGCTCGTCGCTATGTCCTTCATACTTTTGCTAATACCCAAAGTACGTTGATGAAAAAACGTGTTTCACGTTTTATGGAAGGAAAAATATGCCCTTCCTGTCATGGTAAACGCCTTAAACCAGAAGCCTTATCTATTACCTTTGCTGGAGTAGATATTGGTGAGTTTATGCAACTTTCTTTGGATAAGTTAACTTGCCTGCTTGAGCCCATTGTTCTTGGCAATTTCGACGCTCATGATGCTGGAGAAAAGACTAATAATAAAGTAACCCAACTTGATAGATCCGAACGAGCAACAACAGGTAGAGCAGTGCATTCTGTATCTCCAGATGTAAGACGTACGTCAGCACTTTCAGATGAAAAGAAAATTGCTGCGCAGCGTTTAGCAAATGGTGTGGTGGGGCGTTTAAATCAATTACGCCAGTTAGGTCTTGGTTATCTAACATTAGATAGAGCCACACCGACTCTTTCAGCGGGAGAGTTACAACGTTTGCGTTTAGCAACACAATTAAGTTCTATGCTATTTGGTGTAGTTTATGTACTGGATGAACCGTCTGCTGGATTACATCCTTCAGATAGTCAGTCATTATATGATTCTCTCGATAAATTAAGAGACGCTGGAAACTCCGTATTTGTTGTAGAGCATGATTTAGAGCTCATGCGTCGTGCTCAATGGTTAGTGGATGTTGGACCAGATGCAGGAGAGCAAGGTGGTAATATTTTATATAGTGGAGTACCTCAGGGTTTAAGTGAGATTTCAGCTTCACGTACTGCAAGTTATTTATTTAATAAAATCCCAGTTACTCAAAGTTATGGACGTACACCCTCTGGTTGGCTTGAACTTAACAATATTTACCGACATAACCTGCATAATATTGATGCTCGTATACCTCTTGGTGTACTTACAGCAGTTACAGGTATTTCAGGTTCAGGTAAATCTAGTCTCGTTTCTCAAGCTTTACCCGAGTTAGTACTTTCATATTTAGGCAATGAATCTGAAACTGAAAACAATAATGAAAATAATCCTTTAAATGAAGGAATGTTGGTTACCGAGGTTACACAGGGTTCTCTGGCTGGTGATGTGGAGGCTATACAGCGTCTGGTACAGGTTGATCAAAAACCAATTGGCCGTACTCCACGTTCTAATCTGGCAACTTATACGGGTTTATTTGATCATGTTAGAAAGTTATTTGCTGGGACTCCTGAAGCTCGCCAAGCTCATTATGATGCTGGACGTTTTTCGTTTAATGTGGCTAAAGGGCGATGTGAAACTTGTGAAGGTGAAGGCTTTGTCAGTGTAGAATTATTGTTTATGCCAAGTGTATATGCCCCTTGTCCGACATGTCATGGTGCTCGATATAATGATGACACTCTGAAAATTCGCTGGAATGGACGTAATATTGCTGAAGTATTAGGAATGACCGTCAATGAAGCACGTGATTTTTTTGATGGAGAGGTC
This sequence comes from Acinetobacter sp. PC34, assembly GCF_051789135.1. NCBI lineage: Bacteria > Pseudomonadati > Pseudomonadota > Gammaproteobacteria > Moraxellales > Moraxellaceae > Acinetobacter > Acinetobacter sp. PC34. The sequence continues at coordinate 86,499 of NZ_CP196665.1, forward strand.
TCGATTGCTCGTTCACTACAATTATTAAAGGAAATTGGCCTTGGTTATTTACGTTTAGGGCAACCAGCGACTGAACTATCTGGTGGAGAAGCGCAACGTATTAAATTGGCGACCGAGCTGCAACGCAATCAGCGTGGAAATACACTGTATATACTTGATGAGCCAACTACAGGTTTGCATCCATCAGATGTAGATCGATTGTTAGTTCAATTGCAGCGATTAGTCGATGCGGGTAATACCGTGGTTATGATTGAGCATGATATGCGTGCCGTTGCACAAGCAGATTGGGTGATTGATGTGGGACCAGGTGCTGGAAATGCTGGTGGGAATATTGTTGTGGCAGGAACACCAAAACAAATAACAGAAAATCAAGATAGTCGTACTGCTCCATATTTAGTTAATGAGTTAGTGAGTCGTGATACTAAACGTTGATATTGCGAGTGGGTAGAATAAAACCTTAAATTAAAAGCCTGTAAAATCAATCAGATATTTTTTTGTTTTAGGTGGTGTGTGAGCATGAAATCTAAAAGTTTTTTTCAACTAAGGGCTTTGTTGCACAAACCTATCTGTAACGGCTTTTTCAGCGATATAATTTTCAAATGAAGAAGCCTACACAGAAAATCTACCGCACAACCAATTGGCCCGCATATAACCGAGCACTCATGAGTCGCGGAAATATTGCCATTTGGTTTGATCCTGCTACGCAATGGTATGCTCCATCAAAAGGCAAACAAGGGCGAAATCAAACCTACTCCGACGCAGCCATCCAATGCTGCTTAATGATTAAATCCTTATTCCGTCTGTCTTTACGTATGGTCACTGGCTTTGTGCAAAGTCTGATTAAACTTTGCGGATTAAATTGGACAGCACCAGATTACAGTACGCTTTGTAGAAGACAAAAGCATATTGATATTGCAATCAGCTACCAAAAAAGTAGCGATGGGCTGCATCTACTCATAGACTCTACAGGCATGAAGTTTCTAGGTGAGGGCGAATGGAAACGCAAGAAACATGGACCTGAATATCGTCGCCAATGGCGTAAATTTCATATTAGTATAGATGCCAAAACCCTGCAAATACGAGCAGTTCAGCTTACAACCAATAATGTCAGTGATTCACAGGTGCTTGGTGATTTACTTGATCAGATTCCACAAGATGAGCAGATTGACTCTGTTTATACCGATGGAGCTTATGACACCAAGCAATGCCGTCAGGTCATTGCAGATCGGCAAGCGCATACGGTGATTCCACCTAGAAAAAATGCGAAACCATGGAAAGATACAAAGAGTAGCTCGCTAGAGCGAAATGAATTACTTCGAACAGTTAAACGTTTAGGCAGGACACTATGGAAAAAATGGTCAGGCTATCATCGGCGAAGTTTGGTTGAAACTAAGATGCACTGCATTAAATTATTAGGAGATAAACTCAGTGCAAGGAGTTTTGATAGCCAAGTGAATGAGATCCATGCACGTGTAGCAGTGCTTAACAGATTTACGGAATTAGGTCGACCACTTACCCAAGTTACGCCTTAAATTTGGCTCAATTAGGGGCGCTTTGCATTTCAAATCTTTGTGCAACAAAGCCCTTAAAAACAAGAAAAAGAGGATTGATAAAATGATGATAAAAAATAAAAAAGCGCCTGATGGCGCTTTCCTTTAATCATATTTATGGCGTCAGAATCACTTTACGACAGTCTTCTTCTTTTTTATCAAAAATACGGTAACCTTCCGCAGCATCTTCCAGTTTCATGCGATGGGTAATAATCAGATCTGGAGACAGATCTCCATTTTCAATATGTTCTAGCAACTGCGGCAAGTAGTTATGCACATGGGTTTGTCCCATTTTAAAGGTTAAACCTTTGTCAAAGGCATCACCAAACAGGAAGCCATGAATTGGACCGGCATAAACTCCAGGTACACTCACCACACCGCCGCGGCGGACCGCTGCAATACATTGTCTTAACGCTGAACCACTCGAACCTTCTAATTTCAGGTTGGTCATTACGGTTTCCAGCATGCTGCCTTTAGCTTCAAAACCGACCGCATCAATGACGGCATCGACTCCACGATAACCCTTGGTATTTTGAATGATAAATTCAGCGGCATCGACTTCATCAAAATTGACCGGAATCACTCCATAGGTTTGATGTGCGAAACGCAGACGATAAGGATGGTGATCGACCATAAAAATCTGCTCGGCACCGAGCATCCGCGCACAGGCAGCAGCCAGCAGACCGACTGGGCCAGCACCATAAATCGCCACACTGGAACCTCGACCAACTTGGGCATTGTTCACTGCTTGCCAGGCGGTTGGTAGAATATCGGTCAGGAATAATACTTTTTCATCAGGCAGGGAGCCTGGCACTTTAAATGGTCCGACATTGCCCTTGGGGATCCGCACATATTCAGCTTGACCACCCGGTATACCACCATACAGATGGCTAAAGCCAAATAAAGCTGCCCCTGGTGGAATCTGTTTTTTATTGAGAATTGCACCACGGCCGGTATTGGTATTTTCACAGGCAGCCATTAGTTCATGTTCACAGAAAAAACAGTGACCGCATGCAATCACAAAGGGAATAATTACCCGATCACCTTTTTTGACTTCGGTTACTTGTGGGCCGACTTCTTCTACAATTCCCATAAATTCATGGCCGAAAATATCACCGTCTTCAGTGGCCGGGATTTTTCCCCGGTATAAATGCAGATCTGAGCCACAGATGGCGGTGGCTGTCACCCTTAAAATAACGTCATCTGGTTCCTGAATCACTGGATCTGGAACAGATTCAACTCGTACATCCCGAGCACCATGATAGGTAAGAGCACGCATGCGGATTTCCTCTTTCTAGTTCAACATTAAACAGACTCGTAGCAAGGCTGCCAAGAATTAAAAAACACTTTTATTAGAGCCTTATGCGCCAAGAAATCGCTGTAAATTAATGTATGAAATAAGACATCCGAGTGTTTAAAAAATAAACTTATATAGGGTTTACGTAATTCGTGAGCTTATGTGTCGAATGAATAGAAAAGAACAGAATTAAAGAAACATCTAGTAATTTCTATAACTTATAGTGAATAGCCACCAATTTTGTAGACACCTTTTAGTTAGATAAAAAAGCAATTTTTTTGATCTTTAAAGAATGAGGATATAGTATTTGTAAAATTACTTAGCTGCTTAAAACTTAATTCTAATTGGTTAATAGGTGAAAAATGGGTAGTGTTTCAAAAAGTATGCTGGCATTAAACGAATCCATTATTGATATAAAAGAACACTAAATCAAAGGCTTTGAAATGATTTTCAAGCTTTTTGGAGAAGTTGCAGCTTCTCCTAAAGCCTCGCCTGATTCGATGCCGTAATCGACAATTATTGCCTTCTATACCCACAGTGAAAAATTTACCAATCAACTGTTTGCATTCTTTAAAGGTCGTAACAAAGCTATCCCAATGGTCACTTGATATACATGTATAGCTTACACCTAACTGCTTCAATTTTAATTTAAGTCGTTTTGCAGTGGCTAAATCTCGGTTACCCCATACATAAGCAACAATTTCACCTGTTTCTCGATGATAGGCATAAATTAGCCATTGTTTATTTTGCTTATGACCAACAAAAGTCCAAAACTCATCTACTTCAAGGGTTTCATAATGACTTTGCTGTGCTCGAAGTTGATATTTTGATTGGCTAAGTGTCCGTAGAACTTTACCGATACTTACTCTTTCAATTTCTGCTATATCCCTGACACCACTGCCTCGCACCATGAGGTGTAATATTTTGGTTTTGATACCTGAGTGACAGCCTTGATAACTGAGAGCATGATCACCAATAAATTGACGTCTGCATATTTTACATTGGTAATTTTGCTTACCATCTACTTTTGTGCCATTTTTCTTTATACTGTCACTTAGGCAGGCTGGACACTTGATTTCTAGAGTTATTCGCATTTCTCTATTTTATCAAAATCCAACCTGCTTTTTTTCAGCATACTTTTTGAAACACCACCCATTTTTTAAATTGATCCTAGACTGAACCGTACCGGGTTTGTCGGAGAGTTAATATTCTGAGAGACTATCCCGATGACAAAATTAAAATATACCCCTGAAATTAGAGAAAGAGCGGTTCAATTATTGATTGAATCTGAAAAAGATTATCCATCGAATTGGGCTGCGATCACCGCTATTGCTCCCTGAGCAGTATACTGCGCAAGGGTTGTACTCCTGAAACACTACGTGCCTGGCATCAAAAGCATTTAGATCAGCAAAATCCAGTTAAAGTACAGCAGCTTTCAGACCAAGAACGTATCAAACAACTCGAACGCGAAAATAAAGAACTGCAACGCGCCAATGAGATTCTACGTAAAGCAGCCGCTTTTTTCGCCCAGGCGGAGCTCGACTGCCCACACAAATAATGGTGGATTTTATCCATAATAATAAAGAGCTGTACGGAGTCGAGGCGATTTGTAGAATTTTACCAATCGCACCTTCAACCTATTACCGCACTCTAGATCTCTGCGAAAATCCAGAACATCGAGCAAAGCGAGATTTACATGACTTGCATCATGCTGAACAAATTAAACGAATTTGGAAGGAAAGTTCAGGTCGGTATGGTGTACGTAAAGTCTGGCAAAAACTGAAACGTGAAGGTTATGTTATCGCACGCTGTACTGTTGCTCGATTAATGAAAAAGCTAGGTATACAAGGTGTTTGGTGAGGTAAGAACAAACAAACCACCCGTAGCCGAGATGACCAAAAACGAGCAGATGATTTAGTGAAACGTAATTTTACTGCTGATCATCCTGACCAACTGTGGGTGAGTGACTTTACGTATATTCAAACAAATTCAGGCTGAGTCTATACCGCCTTTATTATTGATGTGTTCTCACGAGCAATTGTTGGCTGGAAAGTATCTACACGAATGAATACAGATATGGTGCTCGATGCATTGGAGCAAGCATTGCATGATCGAGGCATGCCAAAGAATGTGATTCATCATTCAGATAGAGGTGTTCAATATCTTTCCATTCGCCATACCAATCGTTTAGAAGCTGCAAATTTACGAGCATCAGTCGGTACGACTGGTGATTCATACGATAATGCTTTGGCTGAAACGGTGAATGGCTTATACAAAACAGAGGTGATTGAATATCTAAAAGCAGGTTGGCAAGGTTTAGCGGATGTACAACTTGCGACACTAAATTGGGTAGATTGGTTCAATAAAAAGCGTGTACACAGTGCACTGGGTTATGTATCGCCTTTTGAGTTTGAAGCAATATACTATGATAAGATTAACCCGTTAGGTCAGGTGGCCTAACTTAAATAAAAAAGTCTCCGACAAACCCGGTACGGTTCACTATTCACTAACTTGTAAATATCGGTATACCGCCTGACGACTAATCCCAAAAGCTTTTCCTAATGCCATTTTTGATGGATACTTCCCTTCCCTCCATGCTTGTCGTAAAGCTTCAGCTTGGTCAGGCTTTAGTTTATGCACCCGACCTTTGTACTTCCCCTGAGCAGAGGCGAGTTTTATTCCTTCCTTTTGCCGCTCTAAAATGATCTCACGTTCGAACTGTGCAAAAGCACCCATCAATTGCAGCATCAAATTATCCATCGGGGTGGATTCGGCCGTAAAAGTAATATTTTCTTTTACAAACTGGATGGCAATCCCTCGTTTGACCAGTTTATCTACTTCAGTGACCAAATCTTTCAGGCTTCGCGCAAAACGATCCATGGAATGTACAATCACCCTGTCCCCTTCCCGGACATAGTTCAACATTTCCTGAAATTTAGGTCGGTCAGTATTTTTACCTGAAGCACGGTCAACAAAAATCCGGTCGACTTCAATCCCCTCAAGTTGACGCCCAGTATTTTGCTCGACCGAACTCACTCGCACATAACCTACTTTTTGGCCTTTCACTCTTTCTCGCCCCAATTGGATAAAAATGAACAATTTTGTAAATTATAAATCTTTAATATCAAAGTTACATGTTACTTATGATTAAAAATCATTTAAATGATACATAATTTCATGAACTTTCAGATTGTAACTTTAGGGTATAGTCTAAAGTAACAGAATGAATATTCTACCCCCGATAGAAACAGCCGTACTCTGGGGGGAGATTTTTTTGATGTGCAGGTGCCGACCCTTACCAGAAGGCACTGTTGAAAATAACCACGAATCGTAAGCTGAATACTCTTTTAGCTAAAGGAGCAGCATATGAATTCTTTCCATAAAATTTAGGCTTGTATACCCAGAAAAATGTGGAACTTCTTAGGTTTCATACATGAGGATTTTGATAGGCTCACTGACTATTTTAAATTGTGTGCCTTAACTCTCTGTTCTAAAAGGCTATTCAGAATTTTTAGACTGTTTATTTTGAACATTCTTTTTACTCTGTGGTGGCGATGCCGTAATTGGACCTTGCAAGATGCATGGTCGTGTATGGGCGATGTCCAGAAAGAATTTGACTCAAAACTATTTTAGTTGGGAAGGAATGCTAAAAATTGGAGATTGATACATCTCATCGTTTGTTTAAATATTTTTTGATTAAATTTTCCCTTTAAAAATTCTATTTTTTTTAATGTCTTAACTTGTATTTAATATAGGAGATCCCCATAACAACAAAAGCACTACAGGAATACTACAATATGGCGAATCCACAAAAACACTATGCTAAGTTCCACACAAATATTCGATTAGGTCGTTATGACGAAGAAAGTACATTACGTGAAAAACGTGACCTTTTGATTAGCACCTTAAAAGATGAACTCAAAAAGGATCCAAATGGTCCTCAATTTGTTGAATACTTTAATCAAGGTAGTTATGCCTTGGGCACAGGGATTAAGCCTAAGAATGGAGATTATGATATTGATGTAGGAGTTTTATTAGATTGTGACAAAGAGGAATATGGCTCAGTAGAAATTAAAAAAATTGTTAGAGATGCTTTAACTCATTCAAATAGAACTGTAACGATCAAACGACCTTGCGTAACTGTCACTTATCTCAAAAATGGTAGTCCCGATTATCATGTAGATCTGCCCATCTACGCTGAAGACGACAAAGGCAATATGTATCTAGCTCGAGGTAAGGAATTCTCCTCTGAAGACCTTAAGACTTGGGATATTTCAAATCCTACTGAACTTACCGATACAATTTTGGGAAAATTTGAAGATGATTCAGATTTACGTCATCAGTTTAGACGATGTACTCGCTACTTGAAACAATGGCGAAATGAGAAAGGTCTAGATTTTTTTAAGAGTATTGCTATCACTACAGCTGTATATGAGCATATAACAGCTGAAGATTATGAGAATGATAATAAGGTATTACTTTCTATAGTAAATAATGTATTAGATCAATTCACTACCTTTAGCATTGATCCAGAAAATAACGAGTATTACTTCAGACTCGTAATTAATTTACCTGCACATCAAGGTGTAGACTTACTCGAAAAATTGACCCGAAAACAAATGGAGCACTTAAAATCAAAACTTGAAGATTTAAAATCATCTTTAGAAGCTGTAAATGAGGAAACTGATACAGTAGAAGCTTGCAAAATTTTAAATAAAACTTTTGGAAGACAATTCCCTATCCCTGAAATACAAGAAGTGTCCGAACCAGTAGTACAAACTTATTACACTCAAGAAGGAAAATCTGCTTAGGAAAACTCAATGTTTTTTGATAACCCAAAGTTAGACAATATTGAAAAGCTATTAAGTGAACATGGAGCTCAAAATATCCATGTCACTTCTATTACTAAGGATTGGGTTAATCTAAAATTTGATTTTCTCATTAATACACAACAGGTTTGCCTTGGTCTAATTTTTCAAAATAGAGCTAATTGGACGATACCTCCCATTTTTAGAATATTGACACGACCAATGTCTGCCTTAGATCATGTGAGTCAAAGTGGGGAAATTTGTACTACGGATCATCAAGGTGAAAACTTTGAAGGCTATAGACATAAAAAACTTATTACTGAATTCTTTGAAAGGGCTATAGATATACTCAAGCAATCTTTTATTAATTTTCAATTAAACAACCGAGTAAGCTTGTATAACGAACTAGAAGGATATTTAGGCAGCACTCAAAATATAAATGAGGATGTAATATTACATTGCGACCCTACTTCTACATTTAATTTATATGGTTGGTTAAGAAAATCATCAAAAGGGAATCATCAAATATTAGAGCATATTGATGATGGCGATAGTTCTTACATAAACCACAACCAGCTCACAAAAGTAAAAATTCATAAGATATTATTAGAAGATGCTTCTGTTTTCCCCATACCAGATATAGGAGATTATTTTAATGAGGACTATTTTCTAAAAATTGTTAATACCCTCTCTAATGAGAACAAACGATCTTTGTTAAAACAAGGCAATCATTATGCCCTAGTGGGAATTCCAAATGAACATGGATTTGCTTATGTGATTTTTTATTATGCCATTTGGTATTCTTTCAAAGAAAAAGTATCCTTCAAAGGCTTTAAAGTCTCTTTAACACAAAGAGCGTGGATAGATTATTTATTAAATAGAACGGGGCAAGAGAAAAAAACAAGACATATAGCGATTATCGGATGTGGGGCTTTAGGCTCAAAGATTGCAGAGATATTAGCTCAAACAGGCGTAAATAAATTTTCTTTCATAGATCCAGAGCTTTTAAAAACAGATAATATTTATCGTCATTCTTTAGGTTTGCAGTATGTTAATACCTATAAATCTACTTCTTTAGCTAATAAGTTTTTAATAGAAAGGCCCGGATTAACTATTTTTCCATTCGTAAGCCATGGTGAAAGCTGGATAAAATCAAAAATTACTGAAGATATTGATACTATCATCATAGCAATTGGCCATACTCCTACTGAGATTTCTCTCGTAAAAACTATTTATGAAATAAGTGCAAACATTCAAGTAATAATAGGCTGGTTAGAACCTTATGATTTAGGTGGACATTTTATTTCTTTCAATAATAAACATGTAGGATGTTTAAACTGCTTATATTTTGATGAAAAATCAAATAAAAGTCTTACCCCTATGTATAAATATGTACAATCTGGACAGCTAATTGCTAAAAATATTACAGGGTGTGCTGGTGCATTTACCCCCTTCTCTTCTTTAAATTGCATGAAGCTAGCAAGCTATATTTCTGAATATGTCCTGAATCAACAATTAGGATTTGTTTCTATTTCTGGCGACAATCAGAATGCAAATAAAAATGGAATAATTACTACCCCTTTTTATAATTCAGTAAATAATTCAAATGGAATTAATATATTGAATTTAAAAGAAATTTATAAAGAAGTATGCCCATGTTGCAATACATAACTCAAGGGAGGATTAAATGTGACACACCTACAGGCCAAGTCTTTATTATTCAAGCAAATGTTTTAAAGAGTTTAAAGCAATTTATACAATTAGAATCAGATTCTCCAGAATCGGGTGGCATTCTAATTGGAAGAACAGACATAGAAACTAAAGCTAAAATCATTGAAAGCTTTACCTCTCCTATGGAAGGAGACTGTCAAACACGTATGTCTTTCTTTAGGTCAAAGTCCCACCAATATGCTTTAATACAAGCTTGGAACGAATCTAAAAAATTCTATAATTTTCAAGGCCTATGGCATACACATCCTGAAGATGTACCAACACCCTCTCCAACCGATTTAAGGGATATAGATACTGTTCTAAATGGCATTACCAATCTTAATGACCCAGTTTTATATTTAATAATCGGAAGAGTAAAAACTGGAATCTGGATTGGTAGAAAAAATTTTAAAATCAAACTGTTAGGTTATATTGAGTTAAATTGAAAATGCAACTAGACCCATCCCTAAGTTTACAGACTTCTTTATCAGCAATAGATGATTTATCAAATGCAAATAAATATATAGAAGAAATTTTAAAGCATATTTGTATAGATTCATTAGGTGTATTAGTTGATGAAGAACGTAAAAATATAATTTTTGTCTTATTGAAAAATAAAAGCCCTGAAAGTTTTTTCCGTATAATTCTCAATTATGATGATACTTTAACTTTTGTCCGAAGATTGCTTGCCAAAAAAATTTCCATTTATGCACGCTTTCTTCAAGGTCACATAATTGATGCCCACACTCTACATGATTTTGAAAAGTTAAAAGAAACATGGAATTTAACCTCCTCTCAAGAGAGCGAAGTTAAAGATGTAGATTTTGTTCCTAGAAAGATTCCTAAACAAAAACCAAACCCTGTAAACCAATTAGAATATTTCATAAAAAGAATTTTTGATTTTGAGCATCTTACAGGTAGGGGTAACGATTTATCTGAAAAAGATAAAAACCAGATTTATCTCTCAAGTCATGGCCGATGTATGTTTAAAGGATGTGGTGCAAAATTAAACATAGATGAAATAACTGGATTTGAAGGTACATATGGCGTTTTAGCTCATAATGTTGCAGCATCAGAAAATTCTACTCGCGGTATCCCCTTCTTCTCATATCAACTATCAGATGATCCAACGAATATTTTATTATTATGTGAAAAACATCATAGGTTAATTGATAAAGTTGCTGGCGCAGAATATACAGCTTCAAGACTCTCGCAAATGAGAAGTAATTTCACAGCACAATGCGAAGATTTATTAGATTCTTTAAGCTTTACTCCTATGCCAGTGTATTTATTTTTCTGGCCCGTGAATCGCAATATTCCTCAGTCTCCTTCACGACGTGATATTGCAAGCTGCCTTCTCCCATTAAAATCTATTTTGCATAAAGATAAGACACTAATTCATGAACCATTACCAGCTCATTTAAGAGCTTCAGCTGATGAGTTCTATAAAAAGTATTTTTTAGAAGAATTTGAAGTTCAAACAGAACAATTACTTAGGGAAACTAAATTTGATGATAAGAGAGTAGCTATTTTTGGCTTCGGCCCTATGCCATGCCTAATAGCATTAGGAAGTAAATTAGGAAATAAAGGGAAATTTATACCTATGCTTATGTATAGGGATGGAAGTTGTTGGATGTGGCCTGATCTTATATGTACAACCAAAGCGTATGAAATTAATAATTTCAGTGAAATAGAAGATTGTACTGAAATTACTATTAGATTGAATCTCACTGCTGATCCAGAAACCTCTAAAAATAAGGCTGTTGAATTAGGACATCCGGTAATTAATATTACTGCTAAACCAGAATATATGGGGAATGGAGCAATAAGAAATCCTGAACGAGGACTAAGTTTCATGCAAGATATTCATGCGTTATTTCATAGTCTAACAGATAAAGGAATTACCAAAATTCATGTCTTACCATGTGCATCCAATGCTGCTTGTATATGGTTTGGACAAGCATTTGATCTGCATCATCCTGAAATGGTTATTTATGATTACTTAAATAATTCAATGGTTCCAAGACTTCAAATTCGAAATAATGGAAGCAAGAATGAAATCGCTGTAATTTAAACAGTATATTTGATAGTACTTTCATACCATTAGATTTAAATATGACATTAGTAAATGGAGTTTAGCTCTAATGGGGCTTTGTTGCATAAATATCTAAGACTATGATTTTGTTTAATTTATTTTTGGATTAAAATTTAAACAAATCCTTAAAAATCAGTATCTTGAAGAATGTTTATACAACAAAGCCGTTTTAAACTAAAAAATGTTTGTAATACTATTTTATTTAAATCACTCTGCGATCTAGGTATTAAATTTAAGACTTTCCATGGTTTTAAATAATCTTGCAGATTTTTTTGTGGTTCGAGAATATTTAAATCTTTATTAATATCAAAATTTGAGGGAATTCCATTTGTATTTTTTGCTAATAATTCCTTAACTAAATTTGTTGGAATAGCTCCATTTAAATGAACGTGTAAATCACCCTTAGGAAGATTCACTATCATATCTTCATTAATTTTTTGTAGTGCAGACATAAGTGTAGAAATTAATATAGCTGATTGAATTTTATCATAAAATCTATTTCCAAGTTATTTATTTTTAAATTTTTCTATTTCAATTCTGAATGGCTTTGTTGCACAAACCTATCTGTAAAGGGTTTTTCAGCGATATAATTTTCAAATGAAGAAGCCTACACACAAAATCTACCGCACAACCAATTGGCCCGCATATAACCGAGCACTCATGAGTCGAGGAAATATTGCCATTTGGTTTGATCCTGCTACGCAATGATATGCTCCATCAAAAGGCAAACAAGGGCGAAATCAAATCTACTCCGACGCAGCCATCCAATGCTGCTTAATGATTAAATCCTTATTCCGTCTGTCTTTACGTATGGTCACTGGCTTTGTGCAAAGTCTGATTAAACTTTGCGGATTAAATTGGATAGCTCCAGATTACACCACGCTTTGTAGAAGACAAAAGCATATTGATATTGTAATCAGCTACCAAAAAAGTAGCGATGGGCTGCATCTACTCATGGACTCTACAGGCATGAAGTTTCTAGGTGAGGGCGAATGGAAACGCAAGAAACATGGACCTGAATATCGTCGCCAATGGCGTAAACTTCATATTGGTATAGATGCTAAAACCCTACAAATACGAGCAGTTCAGCTTACAACCAATAATGTCAGTGATTCACAGGTGCTTGGTGATTTACTTAATCAGATTCCACAAGATGAGCGGATTGACTCTGTTTATACCGATGGGGCTTATGACACCAAGCAATGCCGTCAGGTCATTGCAGATCGGCAAGCGCATGCGGTGATTCCACCTAGAAAAAATGGAAAGATACAAAGAGTAGCTCGCTAGAGCGAAATGAATTACTTCGAACAATTAAACGTTTAGGCAGGACACTATGGAAAAAATGGTCAGGCTATCATCGGCGAAGTTTGGTTGAAACTAAGATGCATTGCATCAAATTATTAGGAGATAAACTCAGTGCAAGGAGTTTTGATAGCCAAGTGAATGAGATCCATGCACGTGTAGCAGTCCTTAACAGATTTACGGAATTAGGTCGACCACTTACCCAAGTTACGCCTTAAATTTGGCTCAATTAGGGGCGCTTTGCATTTCAAATCTTTGTGCAACAAAGCCACTTCAAAGTAGAAATGTCTGGTCTGGATTGTTGCCACTCTAATTTGTAAGCGTCCGCTGAACCCCATGCCTATTTTTTAATTTGAGTTGGATTTCCAGCGATGTGGCAGTAATTCTTCTATTTGGGTCGCTTTATGTGTCGGCAGCCTTTTCAGCACATCACTTAAATAGGCATACGGATCCAGCCCATTCAGCTTTGCTGACTGGATTAAAGTCATGATATTGGCTGCTCGTTGACCACTGCGCAGCGAACCTGCAAATAGCCAGTTCTTTCGTCCCAAGGCCCAGGGGCGCATTGAGTTCTCTGCCCAGTTATTGTCAATGGGTAGATTGCCATCATCCAGATAGCGGCTTAAAGCTGGCCAACGCTTAAAACTGTAATTGATGGCCTTGGCGGTTGGAGAACTCGATGGCACCGTCAGATAATGTTGGTTGAGCCATTCATACAGTTGTTGCATCACCGGTTGGCTGTGCTGTTGTCGGTATTCGCGGCGGTGTTCTGCTGTACTATCGGTCTTTTTCCTGAGTTCTGCTTCTATCGCATACAGTTTCTGAATCATCAGTAATGCCTGTTCAGCGATCTGACTTTTCCCAGTCACATGTAGCTCATGGAATTTACGACGTGCATGCGCCATGCAGCCCACCTCAATGACCTGGCCTGATTTAAAGCGTGCTTTATAACCACTGTAATCGTCACAGACCAGATGACCCTGCCAGCCATTCAGGAACGCTTCAGCATGCTGACCTGAACGACTATCCTGAAAGTCATAGATCACTGCCTGAACTGGATTGTACTGTGTGGTGGCATAGGCCCAGACATAACCTTTCTTCGGTTTTTTCTCATTCTCACCCATCCGCATAATGGTGACCGGCGTTTCATCGGCATGGATCACCCGCTGTTGCAGCATCACCTGTTTTAAGGCATTGGCCAGAGGTTCCAGTTCTACACCGCAGCGACCAATCCAGTCAGATAACGTGGATCTGGACAGATCAATGCCCGCCCGCTGATAGATCAGGCGCTGACGGTACAGCGGCAAATGATCGGCATACTTCGATACCAGCACATGGCTGAGCAGTTCAGGACTGGCAATACCTTTATCAATCACATAGGCGGGCATCGCTTGCTGAGTCAGGGTGTCACACTGATCACAGACCCATTTGCCACGTACATGCTGTTCCTTATAGAACTGTGCCGGTCTGAAATGCAGTTTTTCACTGATATCTTCGCCGATACGACGTAACTGGCAGCCACAACTGCATTGGGTTGATGCAGGTTCATGCTCAATACGGATGGTGTGTAGATGATCGGGTAGCAGTCGACGTTTAGGTTTGTTGACTGTGGCTTTCTGTGTCGCTGCATCGGTTTTATCTGCATTTAATCGTTCTAATTCTAGATCAACGGCTGCAATATCTTCTTCGACCGCTTCATCCCAGAGATGGATTTGTTTTGCGGTGAGATGTTCGTTTTTACTGCCGAATTTGTGCTTTTTAAACAGCGCCAGTTCATGCTCGTATTTTTGATTGAGAATGGAAAGATGTTGGTTGCATGCTTCAAGATGCTGAACTTTGGTATCTAATTGTTGGTTATCTTCTGCGAGTTGTTGATGCTGCATTGCCAACTGTCTGGTAAATTCCAGCAGTTGTTCATGGGTCAGTTGGCTTAAGTCAGGCAGCGTATTCATGACCGCAGTATGCCTGAGGTCATGACGCAGAGGAAATAGAACGTTTGGAGAATAGCAGAATGTAGCAGCCTGGTTTAGAGCATCGTCACTACCTGCTGTTGTCCAATGCGCTGCCAGGGCAAACCCTGGATCAGTGCCTGTAACTGTTCCGGGCTGAGGGCTACGCTTTCACCCTGGTGAACTTTAGCCCAGTGAAATTTGCCCTGTTCCAGCCGCCGGGCACACAGCCAGATCCCCAGTCCATCATGCACCAGTACTTTCATGCGATGGCCACGTTTATTACAGAACAGGTAAGCACAATGCGGTTTGATGTAGCCAAAGGCTCTCACCACCTGAGCCATGGCCGTATCCATTCCTGCTCGCATGTCCATGGGCTGGGTAGACAACCAGATTTCATCGATACGGATCATGTTGCCAGTGCCTTGAGTAATTCTGCTAAAGCAGATATTTTTGATACTTGCCATTTCAAGCCAATTTCTGCTTTTGAGTGGGGTAAAGTAATTTGAACCGTTAATATGTCAGTAGGAGTAGGATCTAATGGTGCAGAGCAGGATAAGGCAATAAATGCAGGTTTATTCGGTAGTGGTGAGCGATCATTCCCTGGCTTAGCATCAATTAAGCGAATCCATTTGGATACAAGATTTGTATTCAATCCATGTTGCAAAGCGACCGAAGCAATTGAAACGTCCGGTGCTTTACAAGCCTGAACGATCTGCTGTTTAAATTCAGCACTGTATGTTCTTCGTTTTTTCGCAAGAGATGCGATGGATGTCTGGTTATTTGTAGTCATAAATTTTAGTCCCCACTTGTTTTTAAGTGGGGACTAAATTAAGGCTTATAGGATGAATTCATAAGGTGTGTTCAGCGGACGCTTACTCTAATTTGAGTTTAAAAAAGCTAGCAAATCTGCTAGCTTTTTAAGATGATTATTCTATTTTTTAGAATTTAATAAACCAAAGAAGTTCTCTCCATCGTTCTCTAAGTCTTCAAAAAACTTATAAAACGATTGGGCAATAGCCTTATTTTTGACAATAATACCCACAGGCACTGTTGTTAAAATATTTGTGGATGAATCACTAACGTGAATAATCAAAACACAAAAAGAGTCTTTCATAACCAAAAGCTCAAAATTACCGTCAAAAACTACACTACTTTCCTTAAACGTTAGAAAGTGCTTGGCTCCTGCCTCAGCTGTGATTAGTTTTTTATAACTTGCGATTGATTGTTTATCATTTCTGTATGCCACTGGTAAGAAGCATTTAAAGTTTTTGGTAATTGTGGTTGTCGATAAACGATCAATAAAATCACTAAATCTATCTGACTTACCCCAAAATTCATCTGATGGAGCTAACCAATACAGCTGTTTATCATCATTATTCTGGTCTTGATATTGTTTGATTGTTTTGAAAAACAGGTCTGAATTTTCCTTAGAATATATTGGCCCGATAAAGTATTCATTGGATTTGTGTTCTAGCTTAAATAAGCGATCTAAATTAAGCTTATTCTCGCTAAAAATAGATTCAACTGAAAAAGTATCCTCCATATCTAATTCATGGAGTACCTTTAGAATATCCTCAATATTTTGTGGCTTCTTAGCTGATCTAAGAGCAGCGTAAAGAGAATCTTCGATTTTGTTAAGATTTTCCATGTGATTAAAATCACTAATCTCTGTAGGTGTATAATTCTCATCAAGCGTCAATGGTAATGTAAAACGACGAGAATGGTCTCGCAATTTTTCCACTTGGCTCATTTTATACAGTTGCAGCTTCTTTTCATCCACTGATGGATTCAACTTAACTAATCCTTGGCTGAAATAAAATCGAAAATTTTTCTGAAACTCCTTACTAACCAAAGACTCACCATTTGAAAGGTATTGGTTAGAAGCATCTAATTTAATTGAATTTGCCCCATTGTCAGATGCGTTGGGATTAACTGGCTCAGGATTCAAGCCAATCATCTCAAAACTCATCTTTTGAATATTGTCCTCAATCTTATTTACATAAGGAATTGCACAAACATCCGAGAATGCTTTCTCAAGTCGCTGAGTCAGAGCAAATCGATCATCTTCAAGATGTTTTATCTGCATTTGTTTTAATAATTTAGTTAATAGCACATCTGTTTCATGATTAGATAACCCTAAGAACCGCGCTATTTTTTCAGCAGAAAGTGGTGCAATTACCAATAGGCGCAATACCATAGAATCAATAAAATCTAAGGTATCTGTTGTGGTATAGCTAAATGCCACATTGAATAGTTGTGATGGCAATGTAACATCTACGTCATGATAGCTTCTTAGTGAATTTTCCATGAGTTATACCCCTGCCTTTCTATATTTTTTTGATCTATTTTTATTAATGTGCGGATTGTTTTGTACTATTTTGACAATGGCGCGTTTTGAAATATATCGATATTCTAAAGTCTGATTTTCACGGCACTTGATGTAATTTAATACGCGTCCTAAAGGTAAGTTACTGTTGACTCCTTGCCACATTTCTGACGCACCAAAGATTACAAGACGATCCATTGCGCGAGATAAAGCCACGTTCACACGATTTGGTGACTTCAAAAATGCAGGAAACTTAGTTGGATCATTTCGCGTAACTGAGAGAATGATGATCTTATTCTGTTTACCTTGATAACTATCCACCGTATCAATACGCACAATTGATCTCAATGCATCTGACACTTCACACAAAGAGAAGGCTTTTCTTAACCGGTTTTTTTGCTCAGCATAGGTACAAATTACACCAATAGCAGGCTCTTTAAGGGAATCAGGCTCTGGCACTAATTTATTTAACAAGAGTTTGTCTTGGTCAATCCGCTGAAGAAAATCGATAATTTCATTAATTTCATGTGGGTTATAAATACTACTACCTTTCTCCATTTTGAAATGCTCAGCATTCCCAGTATCCACCCAAGTAACTGTTGAATTCAATTCTATTACGATGTCGGATGCATAGTTATCAGGCACAATCCGCTTTAACTTAATTTCTTTCAGCTCTTCATCACTTAAACCACGAGAATCGACAACTTCAGTTTCAAGTTTTCCTTCATAAAAACAGTCTGAAACTAATTCGCCGATGCTCGGACTCATTCGGTACTGTGACAAGAGTTCTGAACTAGCCTTTAGTCCATAATGTGAATTAAAGATACGGCCAAAGTCGCTTTGTAATTTATCTTCCAAATCATCATCTGATATCTTAAGTTGCTTAGCTAAAGCCTTTATATGATCGCTCGAATATAGTGGAGGAAGTTGGTCTTGATCCCCAACTAATAAAATACGTGCACCTGACTGCATTGCAATTGCCAATTCTGAAGCGATTGAACGTGCTGCTTCATCAATAATCACCCAATCAAATACGTGATTGGCGATTCCAATACTATGTTGGCCAACACCAACGCATGTGCCACAGACTAATTGCCTTGTTTTGACCAGAAAACTTTCATAATTAGCATTTTGGCTTTCAATTAATGGTTCATAATCTAGGGCAATATTGATCAAGGCTTTCGCTTTAAGTCCTTCCTCATTAGATACCCCGTAGTATTGATTAAGTGCTGCGAACGTAATCATGTCGATCTTATTTAACTGGTTTAATACTGTTATCTCTTTATCATTGATACAGTCTTCCAGTTGATCCCAAAAGTCTTGATTTCCGTCAAACATGCTCTTCAGCTTATGCATTGCTGATTTGAAAGCCTGGGTATACTCTTCTAATGAGAAACTAAACTTTTGATCAAGATCATCTTGGTCGATTGACTGATACGCAGATTTAAGACTATTTAAAATAGTGACTCTGATTTCATAAAGATCGCTCAAGTATTCAGCTTCAAGTGATAAATCTTTTGCAAGCTCAAGCACTCTTTCTTTAATATTAGACTTAAACAGCTCTATCTGGCTCGTAATAATTGAGCCTGTATAGACATCTTTTAATTCAGGAGACACAGCACTCTCTTTATTGCTTATTCGAGCAATACTTAATGGTGTGTCATACTCTGTGCATAGCTGACGTATACGCTCAACACTTGTATTTACAGCTTCGTGCGACTGACTAACAATTAAGATGTTAGATACATTTTGTTTATCATAGAGATAGTGAGCCAGTATAGAGATAAATTCAGTTTTGCCGGTTCCTGGTGGTCCCTTTAATAGTGATACAGGTCCATACTTAAGCACATTACGGAACGCTTTACGTTGTAATGGATTGAGGGCTTTAACCAATTCCCCATTTTTGTATTTGTTATAGTGATCTAGATCTTCATCAGGCACTTCAATCTCATAATCTTTTGCTTCAATCACTAATGATGGTTCAAAGTAATCTACGAGATTTTCAATGACAGCCTTATTACTCAGAATATTTGTCAGAGCATCTGCACGTTTCCGATTAGATGACTTATCTGCCTTGCTTTGTAGAAACAGTGTTGCTTCTTCAGGAACTTCATTTGTTTTTTTACAAAAATCGATCCACAATTCTCCGACTTTTGATTGCGCAATATTCACCGTACCTATGCAGAAAGTGTAATCACCTCCCGCCCCAGTTTCTTTAGTGCACATTACATCGACTTTATCGGTCTTTGAAAATTTAGCTGAAACATCTTCTGCAGAGTCATAGTATGCAATAGCACTCTTTGAATCTTTAAAATGTTTGCTCGAAACTATCTTTAACGGCTCAGACAGAGTGATTGTAGGATGTGCATGACGCTCAGTCGCCATGACTTTTTTCCACAACTCTTTCGTTTCAATATCAATTAAGTGGCTATGTGTAGGCAGATGACTCATTGGCTGTGCCATAAGCTCATCAGTAGCTATAACATCGCCTATCTCTTCTTGTAATGCTTTTTGTTCACGCAGAGCCCGTAATGTTTCCTCTTTCTCTTGAGTCCTTTTGAGCTGTGCTTGCTTAAACTGTTCAATAGCATCCTTAAAGTTTTGATCTTTTGCTAAGAAGTCATTTAACTCTACAATGTTGTCACGCTTACTCATCCCAGATATCGGGTGGACTTCAATGCTAACATCAATAGTCAGATCTGCATCCCTACTAGCCTTCCACCACAGGTCTTGTTTTTTGACAAAATCAAGGAAACTTAATTGATTTTCATGGGGCTTATAAAACCCTTTTAACATGCCATTGATTCCGCTAAGTGTAAATCGAAAATCCCCCTCACTTGCTGCCTCAAGTTGGATATAAACTTTGCTGTTTTCGGGATAAATCGTAAAGGGCGTCTCAACCTTACTTGTATAAATACTAATCTGAGGAGCTTCTTTTACAATAGCACCCTTACATTCAAATGCCTCTATAAAGCGAGAATTATCAATATAGCGTACACTTGGATCTTCCATTCCTTCTATGCTCAAGGCTGTATTTAGCCAGGATAAAGTAGGATCCATTGAAGCCACATCATCCACAGCCAAGTCTATATCGTATAGATCTGCGATTAATTTCAATGCAGTAAAGTTGTCACACTGAATGACTGTTGGATCTTCAATATCAGATGGGAAATAAGCATTAGAAGAATCAGGTTGTGGTACTTCAGGATGGAAGCAATCATTAAAACTAACTTTCAAGTTTGTTTTATCTACTAGAATCTTTTCATCATCCAAGTTTCCATGTTGAAAGCCATGCTCATGAAATTTTTTCAGAGAATGCAATAACTGAAGTGAAAGTTCATTTTTTTCATCCTCAGTTAAGCCCTCAATAACCGTTGACCAAGCTTCACCCTTTACCATTTCAGTTACTAGATACACACATGCTGTGCTAGTTGATAAACCAAAATCAATAATCTTAGGAAGGTATGGCAAATTGAGAGCCTGCGTCATTTTAAGTTCTTCAAAGAATCGCTTAAAACAACTCTTTTGATAAGTTGTCATTGCAGATGCAACTTTACCCATCCATGTTTTGACTAACATGTTGCCTGATGCATAGAGTGTAAAATTTTGGTTAGCATCAATAGGCGCGCCAAATATCGGGTAACTGATATAGGTATTTGTCTGATTTAAATATGGATTCAGTACATCTGCATCAAGTTCATAACTAACTTGTTCAGCAGGTTTTTGAGCTAAGAAATCTTGGAATACTGCACATGCATTATCATATTTCCCTGTCAAAGCTCGTGTTAAAATACGCTCTAACCAGTGGTTCTGATCTCGCTCCTCAAGACTAAATTTTTTCAATGAACGTGGGCTCAGTCGAGCATTCTTCCAAATATGAAGGATTAACTGCCCTAACCAATACACATCCTTTTGTGCAGCTGTCAGCGCAAGATTCGGAAGATGAGCTGTTGTATTCAAAAATGGGAGTTCGTTAGCCAGTTCAGGGTCAATTTTCGAGGGCTGTGTTTGATCATTTGCTGCCGAAAAATTGGATAGCAATATCTCCTTTTTATAAGAGATCCACACACTATGATCACCCACATCACCATGAGTAATTCCCATTTGATGTAGGTGATTAAATTTACCAAGCAAAATCTGGAATAAATCCAATTTCTCAGATTCAGACATTTTCTCAGCATAAGCGCCGATGAATTCGTTGACTCGATAGCTGTTCTCAGGCAACTCATACAACTCATTATATTTTGATGTCATGTCATCAAGACTTGGGTTTGTAATCGGGTGCAAACAACTTTGATAAAGATCAGGCTTTTCTGTTTTAATTTTTTGGAAAACCCGGCGCTCATTGCAGATCAAGTTGAATCGATGTTGAGGCTGACTCATTCTTGAGTTACTCAACTTGAATTCATTAAAATCCCAACAACGCATTAAAGATTTTTCACCAACGATGGTCAATGAATGCGCTTTATACTCGCTATAAATCTTTTTAGGATGCGGTAAGATCAAGTCACCTCGTTCATGATTATTAATAATCAAAGAGCGTGGTTGAATTTGGTCAGGCGCAAAAATTTCATCAATAATGGCGTGATATTCTTTTTTAATATCATATATGCGACCATCACGTTCCAGATGCTTGCGGAACATATTATTAAAATTCTTCTGTTGAGCTAATTGTATAAACTCATCTATCGAAAGAATGTGCTCTAAATCTTCTGGAGGCAGGCGCGAATAATCTGCTTTACCACACATGACAACAAAGTGAGAAACACTTTGGTAATGAAATGTAATGCCCTTAGCTTTCTTTTCTGAAACTTTATCCTTTAGTTTATTAACTATAATTTGCATTTTTTTTACATTTTTAGCTACAGGGCATGAATCTTGCTCTTTATTACCTACGTACCATTTTCCTGCAACTTTTGTAATTTCCTTACCGTTCCAGTCCTTGAATTCAATGACCAAAATGTTTGCATGAGTAATAATTAGGAGATCATATTCAAATTTCTCAGAACTACCTTTCGCTACTGCTTTTTTTCCATTTTTATGCATAAATTCAAAACCAGCATATGCTCGCCAGTTTTTAGTTTTTTCGCCACGATCAAAGACCTTTTTAATCTTATCAATTGCTTTGAGTTCGTGCTCGTATATACCTGTCTCTGGATATGTAACTTTCATATTAAAAGATTCTTTATTTAAAATGTCTTGCTTTTGCACATACAACAAATAAGCGTCAAAAATGATGCTAAATTTTTATTAACATAAAGTAATGCTATATGTACGGTGTCTTTTAGAAAAAATACTTAGCGTAAGAATTTAGTTTTTTCAGGTTGATGGTTAGTTTGGCCAAATAAGCCCTCCGAAGGTTTTTTATATTCAGTTTAGGATTGTATTTAAAATAAAGTCTGCCAAATATTTTGGTGTAAAACCTGAGTCTTCTAGCACGATCATCATTTAGATGATCTAACTCAATCATTCGTTTAAGCAAAACGTATTTCACTTAACGGTTCATAATGTGACTTATATTACATTTAATTTTTGAGTATTCAAAATTATTTTATTGAATTATAAGAAAAAAACTTAAGGAATTCCTTAAAATTTGATGACAATGGTCATATCTCTAATCACTAAAAAGACCAAAAATAGATATCTACCCATATCTCTCGGACAAATTAACTCTATTTTATAAAAGTATCAATAAATTCATTAGGTTCATGAACCAAAAATTTATAATTATTTTTTTATTTATATAAGTTATTGAAAATAATAAATAAAATTATTAAAAGTTTTATTAACTAGACTTCAGGTGAACATAAGACAATTTTAGTACATGATACGTTAAGTTCATAAGGCTTTGTTGCATAAAGATTTAAAAAATTGAGCTATCGCAATCCACTCAAATTTAATCGACAACTCAGGTATGAAATTTGCTGAAATAAGTTTCCGACAAATTCGGTACGGTTAAGTGATAGCCATCGCCATAAAAAATGGTGAGAGCTGCTGCCACATAACTGGAAACCTGCCTGAAATCTAGTAAGGTATTCATCGAATGATTACGTTTTAATTAGCTTAGAGCTGTTCTAATTTTAAAATCTTTGTGCAACAAAGCCTGAAAGGACATGCCAGTTAGTTAAAACTAGTTTGGGTATCCTAAATACTCATGCTTAGTAAATAGAATCATTAGCCAAAAATCCATAAAGGAGTTTATTCACGTTATGGATTTAAGACTTTAAACTCGTGAGAGATTAATTGGCTGGCTTTTAAGCAAGATAATTAATTAAAACAAGAAATAACGCTGTGCCATTGGCAATAATTCTGCTGGTTCACAGGTCAAATGTATGCCATCTGCCCGTACTTCGTAGATTTCCGAATCAACTTCCATCACTGGTGTATAGGTGTTGTGCTTCATATCGGCTTTTGAAATATTACGTGTGTTTTTACATGCAGAAATGATTTTCTTCAGACCTAATTTTTCCGCTACATCATTATTAATTCCTGCCTGAGACAAGAAGGTAATACAGGTGTTATGCACACCGCGGGCATTTGCGCCAAACATGGGACGGTAGTGCACAGGCTGCGGCGTTGGAATGGACGCATTAATATCCCCCATTGGTGCTGCTGCAATCATACCGCCTTTAATAATCATGGCAGGTTTAACACCAAAAAATGCAGGTTTCCACAGCACCAAGTCTGCCAGCTTACCTTCTTCGACCGAGCCGACTTCATGACTCAAACCGTGGGTAATGGCTGGATTAATTGTATATTTCGCAATATAACGTTTAACCCGCTGATTATCGGTATGTGGCGTATCACCTTCTAGCGGTCCACGCTGCACTTTCATTTTATGTGCGGTTTGCCATGTACGAATAATCACTTCGCCCACACGCCCCATTGCCTGTGAATCAGACGACATCATGGAAATTGCGCCCAAATCTTGCAAAATATCTTCCGCGGCAATGGTTTCACGACGAATTCGACTTTCGGCAAATGCAACATCTTCTGAAATCGCAGGATCTAAATGATGACATACCATCAGCATGTCCAAATGCTCATCAATGGTATTAACCGTATATGGGCGCGTCGGATTGGTTGAAGATGGCAACACGTTGGCCTGACCAATAGCTTT
Source organism: Acinetobacter sp. PC34 (assembly GCF_051789135.1). NCBI lineage: Bacteria > Pseudomonadati > Pseudomonadota > Gammaproteobacteria > Moraxellales > Moraxellaceae > Acinetobacter > Acinetobacter sp. PC34. The sequence goes on from NZ_CP196665.1 coordinate 110,659, forward strand.
TAAAATATCAGGCGCATGACCACCACCTGCACCTTCAGTATGATAGGTGTGAATGGTACGCTGTTTAAATGCCGCCAACGTTTCTTCTAAAAAGCCGCTCTCGTTTAAAGTATCAGTATGAATTGCGACTTGCACATCATATTCATCCGCGACAGTCAAACAGTTATCAATGGCAGCAGGGGTTGAACCCCAATCTTCATGCAGTTTTAAACCCACCACACCTGCTTCAATCTGCTCGCGGACAGGATCGGGCAAACTCAAATTTCCTTTGCCCAATAGCCCAATATTCATAGGTAAATCATCGATGGCTTGCAACATGGTCGCAATATGCCATGGTCCCGGTGTCACTGTGGTTGCGGATGTCCCTGCTGCTGGACCTGTTCCGCCACCAATCATAGTGGTTGTACCTGACATGAGTGCAGTTTCTACCTGTTGCGGGCAAATCCAGTGAATATGCGTGTCAATGCCGCCTGCAGTTAGAATTTGACCTTCCCCCGCAATCACTTCCGTGGCCGCTCCCAACGGAATGGTGATATTGGGTTGTATGTCAGGATTTCCCGCCTTACCAATTTTCCAGATACGACCATTCTTTAAACCGACATCGGCTTTCACAATGCCCCACCAATCGACAATAAGTGCATTGGTAATGACGGTATCGGCAACATCATCTGCCAACAATTGGGATTGCCCCATGCCGTCTCGAATGACTTTACCACCACCGAATTTAACTTCTTCACCATAAGTGGTCAGGTCTTGTTCGACTTCAATAAACAGTTCCGTATCCGCCAAACGAACACGATCCCCTACGGTTGGTCCGAACATTTCCGCATATGCACGACGTGACATTTTCATCATAGATTACTCTAAATTCTTAAAAGATTTTGATGGCCCGACTTAGTCAAGTTTCCCCATCACTCGACCCGCAAAACCATACACTTCACGCTTTCCTGCTAGTGCCACCAATTCGACATCTCGGCTCTGACCCGGCTCAAACCGTACTGCGGTGCCCGCAGCAATATTCAAACGGTAGCCTTTGGCACGCTCGCGCTCAAATTGCAAAGCATCATTGGCTTCATAAAAGTGAAAATGCGAACCAATTTGAATTGGTCGATCCCCAGCGTTCGCAACCGTTATTTTTAGGGTTTCACGTCCAACATTTAACTCAATATCGCGATCTGACGTAATTACTTCACCTGGAATCATCTTTATTCCTTATAGTTCTTTACATAATCGGTTGATGTACAGTCACCAGTTTTGAACCATCTGGAAAGGTTGCTTCAACTTGGACTTCAACAATCATTTCTGCGATGCCATCCATCACATCATTGCGGCTCAGTAAAGTCGTGCCGTAGTGCATCAGCTCGCTTACGCTCATGCCATCGCGTGCACCTTCAAGCAAGGCAGCAGAAATATACGCAATCGCTTCAGGATAATTCAGCTTTAAACCACGTGCTTTACGGCGCTCTGCAACCAAACCCGCGGTAAAAATTAAAAGTTTGTCTTTTTCTGTTGGATTTAATTCCATATCTTTTACCTATTTAAACGTGGAGATGCTTCGCTCATGAGCTATACATGACCAAAAATCGTTGTGTCATTTGGTCTTGAAATTACAGGCTAAAATGAATTTAAGTTCTCCAAATACGTGGGAATTCTTCATCCAGATCGTACCAATAGCGTCTTAATTTCGCTCTGATGGCAGCAAAAGCATCGTGACATTGCCGAACATCATTCCCCAAATAGCGCGCACAAATCACATCATCCAAAACCGTTAAGGTGACAGGTACATCCATACGCATCATCAGTTCACGGATTAAATCCAAATACTGTTCTAAATCTAGACTGGCACGATATTGCATGGGGGGCACGGCCCAGAAACTCCCCATCACAGATTGACCATGCATGCCTAGGCATGAACTTAACCAGCGGTCATTGCCCTTAAAACTTAAAGTATCTGCCACCAACAAAGTTTGATTACGGAACAATTTGAACTGGTTGCTATAGGCACCATCACTAAATTGCTCTTCACGTGCTTGGCGACCAATGACCAACATGTCCCAACCAATAAAACTGGCTGCATGATCCAAATGAATGATGGTTTCTGAATGCGCATTCGCACCATTAAACAGCATGGTTTCTTGCGGCAGCCATTCAAAAATAGCATCAGCATTCAAACAAATATTGATATGCTGATAGGCCTTTTTACCATTGGTTTTGTACCATTTACCTGCGCCCGGGGTGGTCACTAAGGCATGAGCCTGCGCATCGACAGACATATCAAAAGTCAGGTGATCCCCACCCGCAATGCCCGCAGGTGGATGCACAATAATGGCATGGCAAACCCCTGTTTTTTCAGGCCAAAGCATTTTTTGTACCCGAACAGGACCATAATGTTTGCGGTGATGTAACACCGTGCATTCAGGCTCTTTTTGAGCCTGAAAACCGAGTTCCAACTTGGCAAACCATAATTGAGCATCATGCGTTCGACTGACGGTTAAATCCTGCATGCTTCCTCTGCGTGATCAATACCAATAATTTGCTGTGCTGAAATTTGTTCATCAAAACGACCTAAAAATCATTAAGCCAAACCAATCAATGCAACAACTGCGGCAATTCCACCGACAATTTTCTTACCATGTGGCACATATTTTTGTACCAATGCACCTAAACCCAAGCCACCTGCGTAGATACAAGACATAGCAACAACCATGCCGAAGACTAAACCGATCACATGACCTGAATGACTCAATTCGGCACCATGCGCCATACCATGAAAACTTGCTAAAACCATAGTCGCAACTGCAAACAGTCGATTGGCTTTGGTCCATAGGGCAATGGCAAGAACAGATAAGGAGAAAACAATGCCGTATTCAGCAATATTTGCGGAAACGATATGCAACTGCCCAAGGCTAAAACCCGCAATCATGGCCACAACTAAACCCAACAATCCGCCTACTTTCCAACGATTAGCCGCTGACCACAGCAGCACACCAAAAGCGATTGCCATTGTGAGGTGATCAATTCCAGTAAATGGATGAATAAAGCCCGTCAAGAAACTATTCTGTTGTTCATGTCCGGGATGTGCCATTGCCCACATTGGAAAAGCTGCGGCGAAAGTGGCTAAAGTTCTTTTTAAATAAGTCATGGTGTTTCCCCGAATTAAGCTTTGAATAGACCTTGTTTTTCAATGAACGAAATAATAATTTCCAAACCTTCTTTGGTTTTCATATTGCTAAACAAGAACGGCTTATCGCCACGCATACGTTTAGCATCTTGGTCCATCACACTTAGGTTTGCGCCGACCATTGGTGCCAAGTCGGTTTTATTGATAATCAACAAATCGGATTTGGTAATGCCTGGACCACCTTTACGTGGAATCTTTTCTCCCCCCGCCACATCAATCACATACAGGGTTAAATCTGAAAGCTCAGGACTAAATGTCGCTGCCAAATTATCTCCACCACTTTCAATAATAATCAGCTCAAGCCCATCAAACTTTTCACATAAATCATCAATTGCCGCGAGGTTAATAGACGCATCTTCACGAATGGCAGTATGCGGACAACCACCTGTTTCCACCCCAACAATACGCTCTGGAGACATGGCTTCATTGCGGGTTAAAAAGTTTGAATCTTCTTTGGTATAAATGTCATTGGTGACGACAGCCATATTATATTTTTCACGCAAGGCCTGACATAAATTCAAGGTCAGCGCTGTTTTACCCGACCCGACTGGTCCACCAATTCCTACACGTAATGGGCTACGTTGTGACATGTTTTTTCCTCTTAAAATTATGATCTGAATAGTCTTGAATATTGGGTCTCGTGGTGCATACTGAGCATGGCATATTGCGGTAAAGCACTACTGATTTCTGTGTCTGGCAATGCCAGCGCACGCGTAATTGCTGCGGGAATAAGCGCATGTAAATGCCACAAAATACGCTGACCACTCATCTGTCCAAGCGGTACGGTTTTAACTGCCGCCAAGACCTGATTTTCTAAAAGGGTAAAGGTATAAGCCGTGAGTACTTCTGTTTGATTTAGCCCCAAGGTGCCACACAGGTTTCCATACACTGGAACAAAGCCCAGCTGTTTTTTCACTTTAACTGGTTGCTTTAATACGTCTCTAATCCATGCATTTAAAGAAAATGCCAACTGTTTCGATTCTGCCAGTAGCTCTTTACTCTCACGGCTGGCGCGGTAAAAGTTTGCCCAGTAAGTAAAATTTACTTCGTCATCACTGTATTGCATTAAACGTTTCAGCACTGGCAACTCAAAACGAACCAAGAGCATTTCCAGCACTTCTTCAAAATAAGCAATGCTGGAGGCTTCATCATGAATCAGCCCTCGATCAATGGCACTTTCCACACCTTGCGAATAGCAATATGCCCCTATCGGTAACGCAGTTGATGACAAGGTCAACAAGCTGAGTAGTTGTGACGGATTAGTGATGGACATGATGTAAAGTCTTGATTGGGCTTAAGCGATGATCATGTTGATGTTGTGCATAAGCACCGCTTTCTGGTTCAAAAGGATGATCTACCTCTGCAACGTTTAATCCCAAACCCACTACCATTTCAGCCAGTACATGATCTGGTTCGAAATATAATGCTGTTGGCGTCAACATTAAGGGAACGTGACGATTGCCGAGATGATATGCAGCTTTTAATAAATCAAATTCTTGCTGTGCCGAAACTTTCATCAGTTTTTCTGGTTTCGCTTCAACTTTAAGAATATTTCCGCTTTCCGTCGAAATATATGATCCACTGCGTAAAATGCCTGTGCGCGGCAAATCTGCACCAATATCTACCCCATTTTTTAAAGTTGCACGAAAACGGCTCTTTTGGCGCGTATCGAAAGTCAGCTCAATGACATCAAAGTCACAATTTTCTGTAACTGCTTCTAATCGTTGAGTATAAATTTCCATTTTTTCTCCATGCTTGACTTTGTTTTAGGACTGCTTTTGATTCAAATTGATTCAAAATATAAATCGCTTTCACAAAATGCACCACCCCAACGTTCAAAGCAATTATTGCGCCAATTTTTCTACATACACCACATTTAAGCGTATATATTGCTCAGAAACTCCAAATGAAAACTTCAAGAAAATATGATTTCTCATTTAAATGATGTCAGGACATTTAAGAAAAAAATAGCAGCTGTCGGGTTATTTGAGATGGATGTTGTATCCACTCTTTGGATTAGAATAGATTTTCCCGCACTTTTTCTAGAGTTTTCCCCAATAAATATTAAAAAACCCTGATGCAAAATCATCAGGGTTATTGATTTGATCGAAATTCAGCTTATTAAAAAGCAGATATCTGAAAAATCATTTATTTTTCCAAAGTCTTACATAGAGAACAAATAACACCTTTGTGCTTATGTGAATACATAATATCAGGTCTTTCATAATCTTCATCACATGACACACAATGATAAACTGTTGCTATAGGTAGCCCAGTAGCATCATAACGTGGTTCTTTTACCCCATCATCTGTAGCTTTAATATAATATTTTCCTTTCGTAATTAAACCCATGATTGGGGTCAAAACAAAGCCCAAAATCAGAGCAATTAAAGGTGAATATGGCATTAGAAATTCACCCAACATGCCAAAAAAGGTTGCAATGGAGACTCCTGCAGCGACAAGAAATGACACCATACCTACTGGGTTTATATTATAAAGCATATCACGGCGATATTCTGGTTCTTTTGGAGAGAGTTTCAGTAAGTATTTATTCACTGTGATATCAGTCGCTACAACCACAACCCATGCAATGGCAAAATTAGAATAAAAACCTAAAATCTTACCAAGCACTGCGAACATATTACCTTCCATCAACGCAAGAGCAATTGCAAGGTTAACCAATACAAATACAATACGACCTGGATAATGCTTGCTGATACGTGTATAAGCACTGGTCCATGCCAATGAACCCGAATATGCATTTGTTACATTAATCTTGATTTGTGAAATAACAACCAAAATTACCGCTAAAGTAAGTGCAAACCAACCTGGAAGCATATCATGGAAAGCTGCGTTAAACTGTTGTACAGGTTCCGTGCTATCCACCCCAGGAATTTTAGTCAGCAAATAAAAACCAAGGAAAGCACCAATAATTTGTTTGATTGCGCCTAGAATTACCCAACCTGGACCCGCTGAAATAACAGCTATCCACCACGATTTGCTATTTTCTTTAGTTTTTGCAGGCATAAAACGTAGGTAATCAATTTGTTCACCAATTTGCATAATTAAAGATAGACAAATTCCAGCACCCAACATAATTGCAGCCACATCTATTGCTGCAAAACCACCATTTCCAGCATAAGCAGCGAATTGACTTACAAGCTCAGGTTCTTGATAAATCAAATAAGCAACAGGGCCAATCATTAAGATCAACCAGATAGGTGTGGTCCAAACTTGTAAAGTACTTAAGGCTTTCATCCCATAAATAACCAATGGAATAACCATAATAGTAGAAATGAGATAGCCCATCCATAAAGGAATTCCGAGCCCAAGCAATAAACCTTGAGCCATGATAGAACCTTCGAGAGCGAAGAAAATAAAAGTAAAACTTGCAAAAATAATACTCGTCAGTACCGATCCAAAATATCCAAAACCAGCACCACGCGTAATCAGATCTAAATCGATATTATAGCGAGCTGCATAATAAGCTAATGGAAGACCTGTTAAAAAGATAATAAGTGCAGCAAATAAAATAGAAAAAATGGCATTCGTTGTCCCATATGTCATACCAATGCTAGCACCAATCGAAAAGTCTGCCAGATATGCAATACCTCCTAATGCCGTAATTGCGACGACTTTAGGACTCCAACGACGGAAACTATATGGAGCATAACGTAAAGTATAGTCTTCAAGTGTTTCGTTTGCAGCAGAAGAAGGCTTTTCAATAAAAGTATCTTGCATAGGTTGATTTTGCATACCAAAAAATATCTCTGAGTTTCATACTTCTCACCAAAAAGCAAAATTAATGCCAACTTTTAATTTTTCTATCAAATTTTTAGGATTTAGCCCAACATGCTACAATCATATTGTTTTATAAGCATAATCTTTTCAACATATATATCGTGTCGGACATACCTAGCTGATCACGACTGACTGTACTAAAACTTTGCAACCGCCAAAACTTTTCTGCCGCAGGTAAAAATGGATCCGTATGCAAATATAAATGCTGAATATTTTGTTGCTGTGCATATGTAAATAACAACTGGCAAAGCTCTGTCGCGATTCCCTGTCTACGATACTCAGGCATTACAAAAATCAATTGCTTGGTTTCCTGTTTATACTCTTCCACAGGAACTAACCAAATTCTCTTTAACGCTTGTAGCTCTTCCGATGTTTCATGATCCATTTCACAAAGGCCTTTAACTGCTTCTTTTTCTAAAATCATGCGCAAATCAAACAGCTCATTATAAAACTTAAAATCCAAGGGTTTGACTTCCCACCCCCTACGGAAATGTACATTAACGTAGTCTTCTTATTCTAAGCGATACAAGGCCTGACGAATGGGGGTACGGCTAATTTCCTATTTTTCTGAAATATCTGATTCAGTAAAACGTTGTGCAGGTTTAAGCTGAAAACGGCTTTGTTGCACAAACCTACCGATAAGGTCTTATTCCGCAGTATAATTCCTAGATGAATAAACCTACACCCAAAATCTTTCGTACAACTAATTGGCCCACATATAAGCGCGCCTTAATTAATCGAGGCAATATTTCCATTTGGTTTGATCCTTTGACTCAATGGTATGCTCATCCATAAGCAAAACATGGACGAAATCAAACTTACTCCGATACGGCTATTCAATGCTGCTTAATGATCAAATCTTTATTTAAATTGTCTTTGCGTATGGTCACAGGCTTTGTCCAAAGTCTGATTAAGCATTGTGGCTGAGCAGCCCCGAATATCAGTGATATTCGTACTTCACACTGTGCAGAAGACAAAGGCATATCGATGTTGCAATTGGCTATCAAAAAAGTAGTGGAGGTCTCCGTCTACTCGTAGACTCTACTGGCCTAAAGTTTTTAGGTGAAGGTGAATGGAAGCGTAAGAAACATGGACCTGAATATCGCCGCAAATGGCGTAAGCTTCATAATAGTATCGATGCTAAAACCCTTCAAATACGTGCTGTACAACTCACCGCAAATAATGTCAGTGATTCACAGGTACTGGAAGACTTACTTGCTCAAATCCCTTTAGATGAACAAATCGATTCTGTCTATACAGAGATGGTGCTTATGACACAAAACGATGCCGTCAGGTCATTGCAGATCGGCAAGCGTATGCAGTGATTCCACCTAGAAAAAATGCAAAGCCCTGGAAAGATATAAAAGCTCATTCACGAGAGCGAAATGAACTCCTTCGAACGGTTAAATGTTTGGGCAGGACAATCTGGAAAAAATGGTCAGGCTATCATCGGCAAAGTCTGCTTGAAACCAAGATGCATTGTATTAAATTATTAGGCGATAAACTCTGCTCAATGAATGCTGATAGTCAAGTGAATGAGATTCATGCACGCGTAGCTGTCTTAAATAAATTCACAGAATTAGGTCGCCCTCATACCCAAGTTGTCACTTAAATATGATTAGGGTGTGTTGACACTTTTAGCTTAAAAAAATAGCGAAGTAGTAAAATCAAATCGCCAAACCCAATTTTACTATTCGCTATGCCTCGTACCATGCTGACAGATCAACACTGGCAAAAGTTGAAAGTTATTCTGCGTAATTTATCCATTCACCACAACTCAAATTTACGCAATTTTATTGAAGCTATTCTCTATAGAATTAGAACAGGCTGTCCGTGGCGAGATATTCCTTGTTGTTTTGGTCATTCAAACTCTATTTTCAAACGTTTTAATCGTTGGTCAAGCAGCGGTAAGTTACTTAGATTATTCAAATTACTAGCCTCATGCCCCGATATGGAGTGGATTTTTATTGATGGCTCTCATGTACGTGCTCATCAACATTCTGCTGGCATAGCGAATCAATCTATTTCTAAAAGTGTAGGAGGAAACTCCTCAAAAATACATTTGATTGTTGATGCACATGGCAATCCTATTGATTTCATGATTACCGATGGAACCACACATGATGTTAAAGTTGCACCTGATTTAATATCAACATTAGATTTAAAAGAGACAAAAGTGGTATGTGCAGATAAAGGCTATGATTCAGAACCACTGCGTGAACAGATCAGGAAAACAGGGACTAAAGCGAATATACCAAAGAAAACAAATAGCCAATCGAACAATGACCATATGGACTGGTATTTATATAAAATCAGGCATTTAGTTGAAAATATGTTTTGTAGATTAAAGCAATTTAGAGGAATAGCTACTCGATATGACAAGCTCAAAAGAAATTATCAAAGTTCTGTTGCTTTAGCCTGTATATTTTTATGGCTACCTTTATAGGGTTAATTATGAACAGTAAATGTCAACAGACCCTATTTGTTTAGTCCCAGATTTTAATGGTGCAATATTCTCAGATAAATGGAAGGAAGCACTATGGGACAAGTTCTACACAGCAGCGCCACAACGACACAGGCAGTGCGTCGAGCAATACAAAATAGTCAAGAGAGCTTAAGAACGCTAGCCAAGCGTTACGGCATCAATCAAAAGACCGTCGCAAAATGGAAGAAACGTACTTCAGTAGATGATCTTACAACCGGCCCAAAGAATCCTCGCTCAAGCGTGTTATCGCCTGAAGATGAGGCGGCAATTGTTGCTTTTCGAAAACGCACTTTGTTGCCGCTAGACGATTGCCTTTATGCATTGCAGCCGAGTATTCCTTATCTGACACGCTCGTCGTTACACCGCTGCTTACAGCGGCATGGTATTTCACGACTGCCTGAGGTACAAGGTGATCGCCCTGTCAGGAAGCGCTTCAAGAGCTACCCCATTGGTTACTTTCATATCGACATCGCTGAGATGCAAACAGCACAGGGTAAGCTTTATCTCTTCGTTGCCATTGATCGCACTTCCAAGTTTGCGTTCACTGAATTGCATACTAAAGCCAGTAAGATGGCAGCCGCGGAGTTCATGCGCAATCTGGTTAAGGCTGTGCCCTATAGAATCCATACGGTGCTAACAGATAACGGCATCCAGTTCACGAACCGCACCTGTGATCGCTACGCCTCTGAGCACATCTTTGATCGGGTTTGTACTGAATGTGGCATTGAACATCGTCTTACCAAGGTTAAGCATCCATGGACCAATGGACAGGTCGAGAGGATGAACCGAACGATTAAAGAAGCTACTGTCAAACGGTTCCATTACGACGATCACACTCAGCTATGCATTCACCTTGCTGATTTTATTGCTGCATACAACTTCGGCCGCAGACTCAAAACACTCAGGGGCCTGACTCCCTACGAATTCATCTGCAAACAGTGGACAGATGAACCTGAACTTTTTAAAATTGATCCGATCCATCAAATGCCGGGACTAAACACCTATTTAATTTCAAATAAAAAATAATAAATAAGTGAGTTGCACTATTAAAGTATCTTTTCACGCCAGTACCATTCGCGAGTTGTATTTTTCACACAATTTTATGGGCTACCATCACTCTCCTAAACAAATATAGTCTGTCTGATTTGCCTATACAGAAAAAAGATGAAGCCCCCCATCCATCTAAAAAATTTCCACTTCATTTCCTAGAAACTCTGCATAGATAGCATTTTGGATGTTGTTGCATAAGTTAATTATTTCGGCTCTAGACTAGCAGAATAATTATGTTAGTCTAGAATAATGATAGGAAACAGTAAATTAAGTCACTACAAGATTAAAAAAATTATACAATGCTTTTGTGTTGATATTCCTGCTTCCAAAACAGCCTTATTACTCAATTTAAATCGTAATACGATTAATTATTGGTACATGCTTTTTAGAGAAACTATCTATGATCATCAAACAGATTTAAGAGCTAAGTTTGTTGGTTCAATAGAAGTAGATGAAAGCTATTTTGGAGCGAAAAGGCAACGTGGGTTTCATGGAAAGTTAAAGCGTGGTCGTGGGACTCTAAAACAGCCAGTATTTGGAATATTCGAACGTAATGGGCGCGTCTATACTGAAATCGTACCTGACTGTAAAATGAAGACTTTACAAGAGGTTATCATTGGTAAAGTTTCACTTGAGAGTGTGATTTATAGTGATGGATGGCGTGGCTATAATGGTCTTGTTGATGTGGGTTATTCAAAGCATTTTAGGGTAAATCACGGAGCAAATGAGTTTGCTAGAGGACAATGCCATATAAATGGAATAGAATCATTTTGGAGCTTTTGTAAAAGAAGGCTAGCAAAGTTTAACGGCATATCAAAAGAGTACTTTGATTATCATCTTAAAGAAACTGAATGGCGTTGGATGAGGGAACCTAATGAGTTAGCAACTGAGCTGTGGAACCTCATTAGGTAAAATTAAGTGTAAATCTGCTAGTCTAGAGCCATGCAATTTTAGATGCAATTTTAAATCGTCAATTAAAACCAGGTACTCGTTTGGTTGAAGCACCCTTATGTAAGGCATTTGGAGTTACGCGTGGCGTGATTCGACGGATTTTTGTAAAGCTCGCTCACGATAAAATTATTGAAATACAGCCAAATCGTGGTGCTATTGTTGCTGAGCATGATCTAGAAGACACCAAAGCTGTGTTTGAGGCACGTAGCATGCTGGAATTGGGAACAGTCAGAAAACTCGCGAAACGTGCGAAAAATGTGAATTTACAAAGTGTAAGAGAATTAGTCAGAAAAGAAGAAAATGCGCTTTCTGATGGTAACTGGAAAGAGTGGGTAAAACTTTCAGGTGACTTCCATTTAAAGCTGAGCGAAATTAATAACAATCCCTTGGTGACGAACTACCTTCAAACATTAATTGCCAGAACGTCATTATTAATCCGCATGTATGAGTCCCCAGCCCATAACAGTTGCTCGATTGAGGAGCATACGGCTATTCTTAATGCAATTGAGCAAGGTGATGAACAACTCGCAACTTCCCTTATGGAAGAACATTTAGAAGATTATGCGAACATATTTCTGAAAGAACAACCAGCTGCAAACCACTCTGATTTACTTGAATTATTTCAAGATAAAAAAATAGAAAATTAGATTGGCTAGGCTTTGTTGAACAAACCTATCTGTAAAGGGTTTTTCAGCGATATAATTTTCAAATGAAGAAGCCTACACACAAAATCTACCGCACAACCAATTGGCCCGCATATAACCGAGCACTCATGAGTCGCGGAAATATTGCCATTTGGTTTGATCCTGCTACGCAATCGTATGCGCCATCAAAAGGCAAACAAGGGCGAAATCAAACCTACTCCGACGCAGCCATCCAATGCTGCTTAATGATTAAATCCTTATTCCGTCTGTCTTTACGTATGGTCACTGGCTTTGTGCAAAGTCTGATTAAACTTTGCGGATTAAATTGGATAGCTCCAGATTACACCACGCTTTGTAGAAGACAAAAGCATATTGATATTGTAATCAGCTACCAAAAAAGTAGCGATGGGCTGCATCTACTCATGGACTCTACAGGCATGAAGTTTCTAGGTGAGGGCGAATGGAAACGCAAGAAATATGGACCTGAATATCGTCGCCAATGGCGTAAACTTCATATTGGTATAGATGCTAAAACCCTACAAATACGAGCAGTTCAGCTTACAACCAATAATGTCAGTGATTCACAGGTGCTTGGTGATTTACTTAATCAGATTCCACAAGATGAGCGGATTGACTCTGTTTATACCGATGGAGCTTATGACACCGAGCAATGCCGTCAGATCATTGCAGATCGGCAAGCGCATGCGGTGATTCCACCTAGAAAAAATGCGAAACCATGGAAAGATACAAAGAGTAGCTCGCTAGAGCGAAATGAATTACTTCGAACAATTAAACGTTTAGGCAGGACACTATGGAAAAAATGGTCAGGCTATCATCGGCGAAGTTTGGTTGAAACTAAGATGCATTGCATCAAATTATTAGGAGATAAACTCAGTGCAAGGAGTTTTGATAGCCAAGTGAATGAGATCCATGCACGTGTAGCAGTCCTTAACAGATTTACGGAATTAGGTCGACCACTTACCCAAGTTACGCCTTAAATTTGACTCAATTAGGGGCGCTTTGCATTTCAAATCTTTGTGCAACAAAGCCTTACCAAGTTAAAACCTCCTGTTTTTTCAGCACACATCAAATTCAAAAGGGTTTGGGTTTTAAGACACCAAATCAAATGGCCGAAGACTTTTATAAGTTGGCTGCCTAGAATCTCCCAAGGGAAAGTCTCCTGATAATTCAGCATATATCATTTTGATTCTGGATTTTGCTTATTAATCATGTCGGTTCCATCACGTGAAATACTATAATAATAGATATGACATCAGGCTCTATCTATCAATAATAGATATGTTACGCAATACTACCCTGTAAAATAATTAACACTGATCCGTTTTAAAAAAATAAAGGCTTAGAACTCTCTTAAGATGGATTGCTTAAAAATTTACGCATCTGTCTATGTCTTCTAGTGAGACCTAGTACCTCTTTACGGTTAATAATTTCATCTTCAGTAAAAGGTAGATGATTGATAAGCTGCTCAATCACCATAAAACTATTTTCAATTAAGAAACTATCTTGCTCGGTTGTCCAATTTGAGGTTATATGCTCAGATTTTTTAGACTGTCTTTTCATAAAAAGAAATTATACCTAATCATGAGGACTCTTGACTTTCTTCAAGCACTCTCGGCATACACAAATTTCTTTTTGGTCATTGGTGTAATCAATCTCTCTAGCACCATGAAGGCCAAATATACACATTAATAATCTGATCATATTATTCCTCCTTTAAGTACTTAAAAGCTATATATCTTAGGCATCTATATTTATATGAATCCCTGTAAGACAGCATTTCGAACAACTTTATCGAAGTTTGAATGAAATAAATTTTCAGTAGTTTGACGCTTTGACAATAAACAGAAACTTGCTACCGTACCTATGCTCACCAATGTTAATAATTTCATTTTTAATTCCATCCATGTAGAACTTTTGATTCAAACATATCACTGTGATTTGTATTTATCTAACTGCCTTCTGATGAGTTACTGTTCATAATGTAATCACATTATTATTTGTGTAATTGAATTTGTTAAATAATGAAACAATCCCTATCAAACTACACTGAGTTATTACAACTTATAAATTTAAAGCTTTATGTGCCCATTTCAGAAATTTATCTTTATTGTTGAAATTAGGGACATTCAATAAATTGATATAGGAAACTTCGCCAAAGTTTCCTGAAATTTTATTTGATTCAAGAATTGTAAAATCTTCTTCTTGCCCTACATGTACTTCCCGAAAAAACTCCGTAACTTTCCGATCAAGGTTTAGTGAGGTAAACGCCTCTCTTTCAACTAAAAAGTCATAGATCTGGCTAATCACATGTGGTTCAAATTTTCTATTCATTTTTTCCGTTCTCATAATTATTTTAACAATTGGTTCAATTTAAACTAATTTCTTTTACGGATAAAGACAATAAAAAAACTTACTATCAGGGACAGTTAAATAGATTTTCGCTTAGTCTTTACAAGTAAGATCTCTATTCGTTGAGTAACTTCCCACAATTTAAGCTCAGCATCACGCCAAAAATAATAGATGTCACCATTTATGACATACATTTGCTTAATGTATTTTGTTGCTTTTGTCTTGTTTACTTCTTTAGCAGGTAATCCCCCAAAAAATAATTGAGTTTAAAAGTAGAAAATCCAATAACTGAACCGTACCGGGTTTGTCGGAGACTTTTTTATTTAAGTTAGGCCACCTGACCTAACGGGTTAATCTTATCATAGTACATTGCTTTAAACTCAAAAGGCGATACATAACCCAGTGCACTGTGTACACGCTTTTTATTGAACCAATCTACCCAGTTTAGTGTCGCAAGTTGTACATCTGCTAAACCTTGCCAATCTGCTTTTAAATATTCAATCACCTCTGTTTTGTATAAGCCATTCACCGTTTCAGCCAGAGCATTATCGTATGAATCACCCGTTGTACCGACTGATGCTCGTAAATTTGCTGCTTCTAAACGATTGGTATAGCGAATAGAAAGATATTGAACACCTCTATCGGAATGATGAATCACATTCTTTGGCATGCCTCGATCGTGCAATGCTTGCTCCAATGCATCGAGCACCATATCTGTATTCATCCGTGTCGATACTTTCCATCCAACAATTGCTCGTGAGAACACATCAATAACAAATGCGGTATATACCCAGCCTGAATGAGTTTGAATATAGGTAAAGTCACCCACCCATAGTTGGTTTGGATGATCAGCATTAAAATTACGTTTCACTAAATCATCTGCCCGTTTTTGGTCATCTCGGCTACGGGTGGTTTGTTTATTCTTACCTCGCCAAACACCTTGTATACCTAGCTTTTTCATTAATCGAGCAACTGTACAACGTGCAATAACATAACCCTCACGTTTTAATTTTTGCCAGACTTTACGTACACCATATCGACCTGAACTTTCCTTCCAAATTCGTTTAATTTGTTCAGCATGATGCTCATCATGTAGATCTCGTTTCGCTCGATGTTCTGGATTGTCAGCGAGATCTAAAGTTCGGTAATAGGTTGAAGCTGCGATCGGTAAAATCCTACAAATCGCATCAACACCATATAAGTCTTTATTGTTATGGATGAAATCCACCATTATTTGTGTGGGCGGTCGAGCTCCGCCTGGGCGAAAAAAGCGGCTGCTTTACGTAGAATTTCATTGGCACGCTTTAATTCTTTAATTTCACGTTCCATTTGCTTCATTTTTTCTTGATCAGATATCTCTTGTACTTTAATAGGATTTTGCTGATCTAAATGCTTTTGATGCCAGGCACGAAGTGTTTCAGGAGTACAACCGATCTTAGGCGCAATTGCTGTGATTGCAGCCCAAGTAGAAGGATAATCTTTTTCAGATTCAATCAATAATTGAACCGCTCTTTCTCTGATTTCAGGGGTATATTTTAATTTTGTCATCGGGATAGTCTCTAAGAATATTGACTCTCCGACAAACCCGGTACGGTTCAGTTGAGCGGTTTAATAGTACAGTACGTTATGAGTGTTTAAATCAATATTTATTTCGAGATCTGAGCGAGGTGCAGAACTATACAACTAACTGGCAGTACTTTTATAATCATGAACGACCTCATATGTAGGTAAATGGTTGTCCACCTATTTTTAAACAATAACAAGGGCTTTAGATTTTCTACCCATTAATTCAATTAAAAATGGGGGTATTACCATTGAACGTTCGATCTCAAACATTATAACTTCAAGATCAAGTACTTAAAATTATCAAAATTGTAAAAAGAATAAATTTAAATCGTTAAATAGAAAATCATGTAAAAATACTCAAAATCTTGCAATAAGTACAATCGCAACGTAAGATGAGAATTGCAGTGAAGTCATTTTAAATTCCGTGTACGGCAAATTGCATTACATGGAACAAACCCAAAATAGTTACAGCTATTGTGGGTCATTATCCCCTGTTCTCAACTAAGTTATAAGAAAAATACCCCTATCATTCGATTGATTCCTTTATATAAATAATTAAGTAAATATTTGTTTTCCATGAAATTTTATAAAATTCAGTAT
This sequence comes from Acinetobacter sp. PC34, assembly GCF_051789135.1. Lineage (NCBI taxonomy): Bacteria > Pseudomonadati > Pseudomonadota > Gammaproteobacteria > Moraxellales > Moraxellaceae > Acinetobacter > Acinetobacter sp. PC34. Next base: position 127,307 of record NZ_CP196665.1, read on the forward strand.
TAGACCTGTAGCGAAAACTTATCAAACGAAGTATTGGTTAATCTTTTTCTTCAACATCTTCCTTAAACTCAAACAAATCATTCATCGTACAGTTAAAGTATTTACATAACTTATCGGCGACTGGCAATTCAATACGTACAGCACGATCATAATACATACTCGTGAGCGTATTGCGATTGATGCCTGTCGCACGTACTACATCACTTAATTTTAAAATTTTTCGATCGCCCATGAGGCTGGATAACTTGCAAGTAATCATATATCAATTAATTTACAAAAAAATAACCTACTAAGAGTTATTTTAAGTTGTTGACTGAGTAATACCCTGCTATAGTTAACCTACAGCAGATCATTACAACTTATAGAAAGCATAATTCATCTATTTCAACTAAATTATAACTTTTTAAATGTAAGGATTGAAGCTGTATTAGATTATTTTGTGGAGATGACCGCCATGTTGCCAAATGAATTATTGATCAGCCAGCAAGCTCGTGACTTAGGAAATCAATTAATTAAAGAAATGAACATCAATAGAAGTTACGGAATGGCTAATTTTCTTGGAGTAAATACTTGCTATGATAATCATCAGGCTGTACTTATTTGGACATTTCAACTTCTTGAAAGGGAACCTACCTTAAACGAATTAGCAGAAATTAAAAAATATTTTCTTTTAATCTTTCCAGATAGTGTTTATCAATTAGCCTAAGTTGTTTTTAAAAATTATTTTCAGGGGGGGATTACCGGATAGTCTGATAATTCTGAATAAGATCATAATCCGCTGACGTTTAACTAATATTTACGAAATTCCACACTGACTGTATGGTGGATGGTACTCCATCGAGGTATAGAAACATTGGCTTAAAATAGGATTCAGGTTACATAATAAAAAAAGTCCAGAATTTATAGGCTTAATCTGGACAAAAAGGAAACTAAGAAAAAGAAATCTTGCTTAAAGTTAGGCAATCACTCCATGGAATTTCGTAGCAACCCAATCTGCAATCATAGAGCCCGCATTGGGAGCTATACTTTTCTATCAACGATGTACAAGCTATTTTATACTATGTACGACAAGGCATGGGGGTGGCATTATTGCCTGACTTGATCCTAGACACTATCACTACGTCTCCCGATTATTCTTAATTTTCGATGGGTATATTCATCCTTTTAATGACTGATGTGTGCTGAAAAAACAGGAGGTTTTAACTTGGTAAACCATACATACTCATCAGGAGTTTACCATGAGCAAGAAACACAAGACGTATACGGCAGAATTTAAAGCTGAAACCATCAAAGCAATAGAAGCCATTCAAGGCAATGTATCTAAAAACAGCTAGAGAACTCGGCATTTCCATGCAGACCCTTTCGCATTAGAATAATAAGGCAAAGGCAGGGACTTTAGCTGGTACTAAATAGTATTCATCTGATCTAAACGCTTTGCTCGAAGAAAATAAGCAACTTAAACAGCAGCTTAAATCCGCTGAAATGGTGAAATGGAACGTGAATTTCTAAAAAAGGCAGTAGCGTACTTTGCCAAATAAAGTCAGTAAGGTACGCCTATGTGAAATCCCAAAACACTTATTTCCGATTATTTTGATGGCACGATTACTTCATGTATCAGTTTCACGCTTTTATGATTGGCTAAAACGAGGTGTGAATAAACGATTAGTTCAGGTGGCCTAACTTAAATAAAAAGTCTCAGACAAACCGGGTACGGTTCACTATTTTTGTCGTGTACAGAGAGTTTTTCTATATAAAAGTATGATACTCACCTAGCCATTACTTAAATAATCACCCCACCACTGCATCATTTCAGTCCGTTGAACTAAGTAATCAGCATGATTATAACTGGCACGGGTACGGTTCTTATCAATATGTGAAAGTTGTGCCTCAATCCAATTATCTTGAAATAAACCTGAGTCATTCAAAATGGTACTAAAAGTGGAACGTAGTCCATGAGAGGATAATTGATGTTTGCCATAGCCCATCTTACGAATAGCCATATTTAATGTATTGAAATGAATCGGTTGATTGTGTTTCCGAGGGCTTGCAAAAATATATTTTTCACCGTATGACCATTGCATGACGTCTTTTAAAATCTCTAAAGCCTGATCTGAAAGTGGTACTAAAAAGTCTGGAATCTCATGGCCTAAAATGACTTTACGTCGAAATTGTTTAATATGCAAGGCAGGAATTTTCCATATTTTTGCATTTAAATCAAAATGATGAGGCTCAGCCAATAACAATTCAGCCCCTCGCACTCCAGTATGTAATTTGAATATTAGTGCTTTTTTAATAATGGGATGGGCATCCAATTTTTGTAAGTTATTCTTAAATTCGGATATTTCCTCCGCTTTTAAATACGGATAGTTCTTCTTAATTTTACTGTTGATTACAATTTTATTTAAACCATGAGCGATATTGTATTCACAATAACCCATCGCTACAGCGTAATCATAAATTTGGTTCAAATAGCTACAAGCTTTTTTGACTGGTTCTTTTACTTGGCGCGCCTCTATTTTTTTTATTACTGAAACCAAGTCATAGCGCTTGACGTTTTCAAAAGGTAAATCCTGAAGGTCTGGGTAAATATCATGCTGTAAACATCTTTCTGCTAACTGTAGTACACCGCAGCGGGGTAAATCATTAAATGCATTCTTAAGTTTGAACTGTAGCCATTCCTCCCCTACTTTACGAAAAGTAATTACATTAGAAATAGTATCTTTTTCAAAACTAAAATTATTGTCTTTAAAATCATCTCTGACTTGTCGTGCCTTTTTCAGTGATAAATCAGGATAAAGTCCTAACTGAATGCGGCGACGTTTTTTTATTTGTGGATCTGTATAGCGATAACACCAAGATTTTCTTCCATTCGGCTCAATCTTCAGGCTAAGTCCATCTTCATCAGATAAAAAACAAGTTTTTTCCTTGCAATGCGCTTGGCGAACCTTAATTTCTGTAAGACTCATGAAATTTAAATGAAACCTCTCAGAGGATTGATTGTATCAATTATATCAAAATAGAGCGCTTAATATATGATGCGTAGGCTACGCATCATATAAAATTGTAATACACTGTTTTATATATTTATTGTTATTAGTATTTTTATTTTAGTAACCATCTTAAGTCCCACCTCTACTTAATATGTAAGATGAGATAAATAAGCAGCTAATTACACTAACCTGAGTTAGATATAAAAAAGAGTAGAAAAAAATCCGGTGGTGTTTTAAAAAGTATGCTGACATTAAATGAAGCCATTATTGATGTAAAAGAAGGTTAAGTCGAAGGCTTTAAAATGGTTTTCAAGCTTTTTGGAGAAATTACAACTTCTTCTAAAACCACGCCTTATTCGATGCCTTAATAAATAAGAGTATCCATGTCTATCCTCAACTTTACTTATTTTCAGATAGCAACCAATCGAGAGCACTCATTTTTACAATACCATTATAATTTGCTTCAGTCCCTATCGTGTCTAAGGTAAGTAAATATTTGGGATACGAATCAGAAATTTTCTGTAATGGACGTAACTCTCGGCTAAGTGTCTCTTCATTGAGCGTTTCTAATGCCACTTGATAATAAGTTAAATTCTGTAAAGTATCGACAGCAACAAAATCAATTTCATATTCATCAACCCGCCCTACATAGACGGTATAACCTCGTCTGACAAGCTCAAGATAAATCACATTTTCTAAGATATGACCTTGATCAGCATTAGCATCAGGCAACATAATCCGGCGCAATCCGACATCAACTAAATAGTATTTTTCAGAGGATTGTAATAACTCACGCCCGCGTACTTTAAATTGTGCGGCACTATAAAATAACAAACTGTCCTGTAAGCCCTGAATATAGCGTTTTACTGTTTCAAATGAAATTTTAACCCCACTTGAAACAAAGGTATTTTTAATTTTATTGATGGAAATAGGTGAGCCTGTCACGCTTGCCAAATATCTTGCGACACGCTCGAGAGAGTTAATATCGGCAGTATTCAAACGGGGAATAACATCTTTAAACATTACACTGGCATAGACCGCTTGCAAGTAATCATAAGTTTCCTGCTGGCTAGTCATGACAAGCGTATAAGGGAAACTACTGCGCGTATACATGGCATACAAATCACGATTGGATAATTGTTGGATGATCGGATTATTTTCAATATGCCACAGTTTAAATTCTTGGAATGACAGAGGTAGAACATGTTGCTCGATATAGCGTCCTGTAAGTAAAGTCGCAAGTTCTCCACTTAGAAAGAATGCATTTGAGCCTGTAATATATAAATCGATATAATCCCGAACATATAAAGAGTCGACTACTTTCTCAAAATTTGTAACATGTTGTATTTCATCTAAAAAAACATAGTTTTTTTTACTTTTATCAACTTTGGACAATACATAATCATGTAGTTTACGGTAATCGGTGAGTTCTTCAAATTCCATAAATTCGAAGTTGATGGCAATGATGTTTTCGGCTTGTACACCCTGTGCTTTTAGGTCTTGTTGAAACATCGCCAATAAGGTGGATTTTCCAGAGCGACGCACACCTGAAAGTACTTTAATGACATCACGGTCTTGCCATGTATTCAGAAATTTTAAGTAGCCATCACGTCGAATATTAGCGCTTCTCATTATTTACACTTAGAATCTAAAGTTTTAATAAATTCTATCAAATTTTAGAACGTATATGTAAATATATTTAATTTTAAAAAAAGTTTAAAGGTTAAGTGAAACACTCAAAGCTGCTGTTAAAGTATGCGGATAGTAAATGTAACAAAAATCTAGATTCTATCTTTTTTGATTATTTTCCATGTCATGTTATGTCATTGATGCTGCGACTTAACGGCTATATAAATTAAGTGAAAAGTAAATGGAACTAAGATGTTAACTAGAGTGGAACTCATTTTTGTTGTGCTAATGGTATCAGCCTTATTGCGCATGAAATGCTAAAAGGTTTATTTTTTAAGATCATCAGATTAAGTGCATTTTGATAATGAATAAAGCTCCGTGTGGCGCTTTATTCATCCTAGCCATTCAATATTGCAAAATGCGATAAAATGTTATGCATGTGATCACCCACACTCGAATTATAGAAGCAATGCAAAAGTGGCCACAGGCTGAAACGGCATTAGATGGTTGGTATCGAACCATAAAGGCAAACGATCCGAAAGATTTTGCTGAGATGAAATATCTCTTTCCAGAGGTCGATAAAGTTGGAAAGTTCCATGTATTCGATATTGGCGGGAACAAGATCCGACTTATTGCAGTCGTGATGTATCAAGCAAAACGTGTGTATATCCGTGATGTCTTGTACCATAAAGAATATGACAAAGGTCATTGGAAGGAAGGTTAGTATGAACGCGATGATTAAACAGGCCGTAGACCACTGGCACTGCGTTGCACCATTGCTCAGCAAGCCAGAAAATGAAGACGACTTTCATACACTTGTTGAAGCTTTAGATGAACTTTTAGATACTGTTGGTGATGACGAGTCCCATCCTTTAATGGGGCTTACTCATCAGCTTGGTGATTTGGTTTCTGATTATGAAAATGAGCATCTTCCTATGCCTAAAGGGGACGGTCGTGCTGCTTTGGCTTTTTTGATGGAGCAACATGGTTTAGGTCAGTCTGACTTAACAGAGGTTGCAACACCATCAGTGATTTCTGAGATTTTAAGTGGTAAACGCCAACTGAATATTCGTCATATTAAGGCATTGTCTGAGCGGTTTAATGTATCGGCAGATACGTTTTTCTAAAAGAGAGGTGGATCAGGAAATTTGGCTCAATTAGGGGTACTTTGCCTTTCAAATCTTTGTGCAACAAAGCCCAGAGAATCTATAAATGATAGTGCGTAAGTCCTAGAGTATATAAAATTGTCATACCATCATCTTAACTTTGAAGATCGTACTGCATTAATGCTTGAGTCAAGAAAAGAAGGCTTTTCAGCCAGAAAATTTGCTGAACTCATTAAAACACATCCTAGTACGATCTATCGTGAGCTTAAAAGAAATAGCATCAATGACGTTTATCAAGCGATAACCAATGCTGCGAATTTTGATCTTGAACCGTACCGGGTTTGTCGGAGACTTTTTGTTTAAGTTAGGCCACCTGACCTAACGGGTTAATTTTATCATAGTACATCGCTTCAAAATCAAAAGGTGATACATAACCTAGTGAACTATGTATACGTTCTTTATTGAACCAATCTACCAAATTTAATGTGGCAAGTTGTATATCACCCAAACCACGCCAATCTGCTTTTAAATATTCAATCACCTCTGTTTTGTACAACCCATTCACTGTTTCAGCCAAAGCATTATCGTATGAATCACCAGTCGTACCGACTGATGCTCGTAAATTTGCTGCTTCTAAACGATTGGTATAGCGAATGGAAAGATATTGCACACCCCTGTCGGAATGATGAATCACATTCTTTGGCATGCCTCGATCATGCAATGCTTGCTCTAATGCATCAAGCACCATATCTGTATTCATTCGTGTAGATACTTTCCATCCAACAATTGCTCGTGAAAACACATCAATAATAAAGGCGGTATAGACCCAGCCTGAATGAGTTTGAATATACGTAAAGTCAGCAACCCACAGCTGATCTGGATGATCAGCACTAAAATTACGTTTCACTAAATCATCTGCTCTTTTTTGATCATCTCGGCTACGGGTGGTTTGTTTATTCTTACCACGCCAAACACCTTGTATACCTAGCTTCTGCATCAATCGAGCAACTGTACAACGTGCAATAACATAACCTTCACGTTTCAATTGTTGCCAGACCTTACGCACACCATATCGACCTGTTAGCGGCAGTGTAAAAATGACCCCCTAATGGCATTTAAAAACTGACCCCCTTGGTTAATATAGCGGTCATTTTGGACTGCTCAACATGTTAACTTTGGAGCAAGCAGTGACAATCCAAATACTTCATCAACAAGGTAAATCTATTAAAGCCATTAGTCGTGAACTGGGGGTGTCCAGAAATACCGTACGTAAATATTTACGGCAAAACACCACACCTCAGTATCAGCGTATACAGCCTAGAATAAGTATCCTTGACCCATATAAACCCTATTTACTCCAACGTGTAAATGCAGCTCATCCTGAATGGATTCCTGCTGTCGTGCTCTACCAGGAAATTTTAAGGTTGGGATATCCAGGAAAGATCAGGATCTTGAGGGAATATCTTGCAACATTAAAACCAGTTGCCAAACCGGAACCGATCATTCGTTTTGAAACCCAACCTGGCCAACAAATGCAGGTAGATTTCACGACAATTCGACGCAACAACACGACTTTAAAAGCCTTTGTCGCAACATTAGGGTATTCCAGAGCGACTTTCGTGAAATTTTATGATCATGAACGTACCGATGCATGGATCGATGGTCTAGAAAATGCATTTCAGTTCTTTGCAGGAGTACCTCAGGAAATCCTGTTTGATAACGCTAAAACGATCATGATTGAACGGGATGCCTATCAGGAGGGGCATCATAAATGGAACCCCAAACTGCTCGACTGCGCCAAGAAATACAGCTTTCGTCCCCGCGTATGTAAGCCCTACCGTGCACAGACCAAAGGCAAAGTTGAACGCTTTAATGGATACCTCAAATCAAGCTTTATTGTGCCATTGAAAGCAAGCCTGAAGACTTCGGGTTTACTGTTAGATGTTGATGTCGCCAATGCCCACATTGGCCGGTGGCTGCATGAAACCGCCAATCAGCGGATTCATGCCACCACGCAAGAAAAACCGGCTGTTCGACTGCAACAGGAGCAGCAAAAATTTACGCCATTACCGCAATCAGATACAG